>PBOZ01000088.1 GCA_002724555.1 Rickettsiales bacterium | reverse complement strand
ATTAAATATTTTAGAGGCCTGTCGGAGCATTGGCATCCATCGCTTGGTACACACTTCTACCTCAGAAGTTTATGGTACCGCCCAATTCACTCCGATTTCAGAGGATCATCCGTTAGTCGCACAATCGCCTTACGCAGCAAGCAAGATTAGTGCCGATATGATGGTGACGGCTTATTCACGATCATTCGATCTGCCTGCGGTCATTTTGCGGCCATTTAATACATATGGGCCAAGGCAGAGCGAGCGCGCGGTATTACCAACAATTATTCGACAAGCAATCGATCCCGAATGCGAAGCTATTCATGTCGGTAATCTTACGCCAATCCGCGATTTCAATTACGTCGAAGATATTGCGGACGCCTTCGTCGTCGCCGGCACAGCCGATCGACTTGAGTTTGGTATACCCTATAACGGAGGATCCGGCATCGGTGTTACAATAGGAGAAACTGCTTCTTTGATTTGTGAAATTTGCGGAACCAATAAACCAATCAAAAACGACGATGATCGGCATCGGCCCGAAAGTTCAGAGGTATTTGAATTAGTCGCGAACGCTGATAAATTCCAAGAAACGACAGGCTGGGTATCAAACGTCAATTTGCGAGACGGGCTTGGCAAAACCATCGAATGGTGGCGCCAGAAATTTGAAAATACAGGACTGCGCCGAGATCAGGGTATGATGTATTAAGTACGTGAAATGCGTGCTTACCCGATGGCGCGGTATTTTCCACTCTAACATCCAACAAAAGCTAGAATGCCAAATCCTAAAGAGCAGGCTATTGGCGCGTACTTCTAAACCTTGTTGCTTTCGCTGCGTCGTCGCTATCAGTGCTGTTTTGCCGGATATAGCGGTAGTCCTAAAAGCCTTCGGCCAACTGACCCAGATCGCTTAAGTTCAAAAGCCGCTATAAAGTCCAATATCCATGATTTTTAAAGTTCACGCGCTTTACTCAGCCGCCTCTGCTCCCGCCTTCTCCACCCGTGCCGCACAGAATTTGAATTCCGGTATTTTCCCGTAAGGATCCAACTGTGGATTCGTCAAGAAGTTTGCGGGCGCTTCCGCATAACAGAAAGGCACGAATAACACACCTTCCGGCACGGCTCGGTCGACACGGGCCCTTAGTTCGATGATGCCTCGCCGTGTTTCAACGCGAACCATATCACCAGGCTCGACACCAAGGCGCACAAGATCCCGATAATTCAATTGCGCGACAGCTTCCGGTTCCAATGTATCTAAAACACTCGCACGCCTTGTCAGAGCGCCGGTATGCCAGTGCTCTAACTGACGGCCAGTCGTCAGAATCATTGGATAATTCTCATCCGGCATTTCGTCCGGTGGGATTACTTCGGCGCCGACAATCTTGCCACGCCCACTTTCAGTCGGGAACGCCTCGGCAAAGACGATTTCGTTACCCGGTTTGTCCGGTGCGTCGCAGGGGTATGTCACCGCATTTTCCCGGTTAAGCCGGTCCCACGTGATGTTTTTAAACGACGGCATAATTTCTGACATCTCGGCAAACACGTCCCGTGGATGCTCGTAGGACCAGTTGAGCCCAATGCGGGTTGCGATTTCTTGAATGATCCACCAGTCTTGACGAGCTTCGCCTGGCATTTCAAGGGCCTTCCGGCCAATCTGTACCTGTCGGTTGGTATTGGTGACAGTACCGTCTTTTTCCGGCCAGGCCGAGGCAGGGAGAACGACGTCTGCATGGAATGCGGTTTCAGTGAGAAAAATATCCTGTACCACAAGGTGCTCAAGTTTAGCCAAGCCTTCGCGCGCATGTTGTGCGTCCGGATCAGACATCGCAGGATTTTCACCCATCACATACATACCACAGATAACGCCTTCGTGGACTGCGTCCATTATCTCCACGACTGTTAGCCCCTTCTGCGGGTCAAGGTCTGCTTTCCAGAACTCCTCAAATTTGGCGCGAATCTCCGGCACTTCGACCGACTGATAATCGGGTAAGACCATCGGAATGAGACCAGCGTCGGATGCGCCCTGCACATTGTTTTGTCCGCGCAGCGGATGCAGGCCGGTCCCGGGTCGACCGACCTGACCGGTAATTAGCGCGAGATCAATAAGGCAACGGGCGTTATCCGTTCCATGCGTATGCTGAGAGATGCCCATGCCCCAATAGACAATGGAGGCGTTAGAGTTTGCATAGGTGCGCGCTACGGTCCGAAGTGTTTGTGCATCAATGCCACACACCTCCGCCATTTTTTCGGGTGTATAGTCTTTTAAATGCTTGCGGAGCGCTTCAAATCCATCGGTGCGTGCTTGCACAAACTGCTTGTCATACAGGCCTTCCTCTACGATTACGTGCAGGATTGCATTAAGCATTGCGACGTCAGTTCCCGGCTTGAACTGCAGCATGTGGGTCGCATGCTTGCGCAGGGCTTGGCCGCGTGGATCGCAAACAATTAGCGTCTTCCCAGCTTTCGCCTGCTGCTTAAAAAAGGTTGCCGCGACAGGGTGATTCTCTGTCGGATTAGCACCGATGACCATCATAACTTCCGAATCTTCACAAGCCGTGAAAGGCGCGGTAACAGCGCCGGAGCCGATACACTCCATTAAAGCGGCTACCGACGACGCATGGCATAGCCGTGTGCAATGATCGACATTGTTTGTGCCAAATCCGGTGCGGACCAATTTTTGCACGAGATAGGCTTCCTCGTTTGATCCTTTGGCAGAGCCAAAACCGGCCAAGCCTCTTGGGCCGTGCTCTTCACGAATTTTACGGAAACCGTCTGCAGCCCGGTCAAGTGCTTCTTCCCAAGTTGCTTCACGGAAATGTGTAAAGGGGTTGCCTGGGTCGACGTCCTCATTTGCATCTTTGAGAACGCCGTCTTTGCGAATTAAAGGGGCCGTTAGTCTATGTTCATGATGAACGTAGTCAAAACCAAAGCGTCCTTTAACACAAAGGCGATTGCGGTTGGCCGGCCCTTCTTTCCCATCAACAAACAGCAGTTCTCCGTCCTTGAGGTTGTATGTGATCTGACAACCAACGCCGCAATAAGGACAGACGCTTGCCACCTGTTCGTCAGGATAATTTACACGGGTTTGGTTTTCGTCGAGAAGTGAGGCTTCCATCAACGCGCCAGTCGGGCAGGCCTGAACACATTCCCCACACCCAACACAAGTGCTATCACCCATTGGATCGTCAAAATCAAAAACAATCTTTGCGCTATGCCCCCGATAGGCCATACCAATCACATCATTTACCTGAACTTCTCGGCACGCCCGCACGCAAAGACTGCAGTGGATACAGGCGTCGAGATTGACCCGCATCGCCGTATGGCTTTGGTCCAGTTTAGGCAACAACCGTTGCGGTAAACGACTTTCAGTCACGCCCGTATCAGTTGCCCAATTCCAAAATTTAGAGTTTGGATCGTGAGATGTCTCGCGCGCCGGCTGATCCGCCGTCAGCATCTCGAACACCATCTTGCGCGCCGTCCGCGCACGATTGGAGGACGAATTCACGACCATCCCTTCGCTTGGTGTGCGAATACAGGAGGCGGCCAGCACTCGCTCCCCCTCAATTTCCACCATACAGGCGCGACAATTGCCATCCGCTCGATAATCCACTGCAGGCGAATAGCAAAGATGCGGGATCTCCACACCCAACCTAGTCGCAACCTGCCAAATGGTTTCGCCTCTTTGGGCTTCCACTGTCTGGCCATTTAGGGAAAAGCTGATCAAATGACTCATGTCACGTCCTCTCGGAAGTGCTTCAGGACAGAAAATAAGGGATTCGCGGCCGCCTGGCCAAGGCCACAAATAGATGCATCACCCATACAAGTCCCAAGCTCTGTGAGCAGTTCTTCGTCCCATTTTTCAGCTTCCATCAATTTGACAGATTTCTCGGTTCCAACGCGGCACGGCGTGCACTGGCCGCAGCTCTCATCTTCGAAGAACCGCATCAAATTGGAGGCAACACTGCCCATATGATCGTGATCAGAAAGAATGACCACAGCGTGCGAACCAACGAAACAGCCATGTTCATCCAGCGTACCAAAGTCTAGCGGTAAGTCTCCCATACTTGCTGGCAAGATGCCACCAGACGCCCCACCTGGAAGATAACCTTTAAAAGTGTGCCCAATCTCCATTCCGCCGGAGTACTCTTCAATCAATTCCCGGACTGAGACCCCGGCTGGCACAAGCTTCACGCCTGGCTCCTTTACCCGCCCAGAGACCGAGTAACTCCGTAAACCCTTTGAGTCGCCCTTACCCTGGCCACCGAACCAATCAGCACCCTTTTCAACAATGTCGCGGACCCAGAAAAGTGTCTCCACGTTATTGACTAGTGTCGGCCGGCCAAAAATCCCGAATTGAGCCACGTAGGGTGGCCGATGACGCGGCAACCCACGTTTTCCTTCAATACTTTCGATCATCGCGGATTCTTCACCGCATATATATGCACCTGCACCACGGCGGAGTTCGATTTTTGTTTTTCGGTCTAGCCCCGCAGCTTTGACCGCAGCGATTTCCTTCAGTAACATCTTTCGGATACCAGGATACTCATCCCGCAGATAGATGTAGACAGTTTCCGCTTCGACGACCCAAGCAGCAATTAACATACCCTCTAGCACCCGATGCGGGTCACCTTCGAGATAGAGCTTATCTTTAAAAGTGCCGGGCTCACCTTCATCCGCATTGACCGCCATTAGTCGCGGCTTCGCTTCACCGCGAACGATGTTCCACTTCGTACCTGTGGGAAAACCCGCACCGCCAAGGCCGCGGAGACCCGAACCACTCATGATCTCAATTAATTCGTCCGGCGTACGTTCGTTGGCGAGACAAGACTCCAATAAAGCGTAGCCGCCTTTGCCTCGGTAAGCATCATAATCCGTGTATTTAGGAATTTCAGGATGAACCTGACCGTTATTAGCCGCCGCCTTGATCGCCTCCGTTGTCGCAGAAGTCACGTGGTAATGGCCGACTTCAGCGACAGGCGCTACGTCACAACGCCCCATACAAGGCGCTCGTATAACCCGCACCTTGCCACCATAAAATTCGGAAAGCTCGGAGAGCAGGGTATCCGCCCCCATCATCTCGCAGGTTAGACTGCCGCAGACCCGGACTGTTAAGGCTGGTAACGGTGCGTCACTCTCCTTTAGGACGTCGAAATGCGCGTAGAATGTCGCAACTTCGAAAGCTTCAGACATCGGAATACCCATTTCTTCCGCCAACGCAGCCAAATGCGCCGCCGATATCTGATTATACTTGTCCTGGACGAGATGGAGAAATTCTATAAGCAAATCGCGCCGACGCGGACGGTCACCGAGCAGAGCTGCGATTTCTTTAACCGCCGCAGGGTCAAGTTGGCGCCCTTTAGCATATGCGCGCCCTCGGCCCTTTTTACGTCCCGGATGCGAATGCCGGCGAAGCGTGATCTCTTCCATCACCATATCCTCTACCGCCCCCTTGACACCTTATTTAGATCGCACCGTTGTTTTTTGCCGCCGTAATTTCTTCCGTGCCGTAACCCAACTCCATCATGATTTCATCGGTATGCTCACCGAGCAAGGGCGAGCGGTCAACCGCAACCGAAGACTCCGACAACTTAATTGGGTTACCAACCGTCAAATACTTGCCACGTTCAGGGTGATCGACTTCGACCACCGTACCGGTCTCACGAAGAGAGGCTTCTTCGGCCAATTCTTTCATGCTCAGGATCGGACCGCACGGCACATTAAGTGGATTGAGAATATCCATGGCCTCAAACTTGGATTTAGTCATTGTCCACTTCTCTATCTCACCAAACATCATATCGAGTTTTGGCAAGCGTGCTTTCGGCGTGTTCCACTCTGGGTCTCCGAGCCAGTCTTCATGCCCAATCACCTTTGCCAAACCTTCAAATGCAGCAGCCTGTGCAATAACGTAGATATAGGCATCTGGATCCGTTTCCCAGCCCTTACACTTCACGATCCAGCCAGGTTGACCACCACCCGATGCATTCCCTGCACGCGGAGTTGCCTCACCAAACTCCCCGTTCGGATATTGCGGATATTCGGTCAACGGTCCATGGGTTAGTCGTTGTTGATCACGTAATTTTACTCTACACAAATTCAGAACACCGTCCTGCATCGCACAGGTTACACGCTGGCCCCGCCCAGTCTGGTTACGATGGAAAAGTGCAGTTACGATACCGAGCGCTAAGTGCAGGCCTGTCCCGGAATCACCAATCTGGGCACCGGTAACCATCGGAATACCGTCAAGCTCTCCCGTTGTTGATGCTGCCCCACCAGTGCACTGGGCAACATTCTCATAGACCTTACAGTCCTCATAGGGGCCCGGTCCAAAACCCTTAACTGAGGCATAAATCATCCGTGGATTTATTTCTTGAATTCGCTCCCACGAGAAGCCCATCCGGTCCAGAGCCCCAGGTGCAAAATTCTCGACCATCACATCGCAGTGCTCTATTAATCTTAGAAAGATTTTCTTCCCCTCATCAGACTTAGTGTTGAGGGTGATGCTACGCTTGTTACCGTTCAGCATCGTGAAATAGAGGCTGTCCACATTCGGAATGTCTTGCAACTGCCCACGCGTGGCATCCCCGACACCTGGGCGTTCAACTTTCAGCACATCGGCACCAAACCAAGCCAGCAATTGTGTACAGGTCGGCCCGGATTGAACGTGCGTCATGTCCAGAATTTTTACGCCTTCCAATGCTTTTGACATCGCTATTTTCTTCCTCGGCTCTATTTAACGATCAGGCGGGATTATTTTTCTTCTGCAATACACTTTGAGGATTGAGATTACCAATCCGACCACTTTCACTCCCCGCACCCGGATCAATTTCTGCATTAATGAGAGTTGGCCTGCCAGAGTCCATCGCCTCAATGACCGCCCGTTTTAACCCATCTGGATTGGTAACATTGACACCTACGCCGCCAAAAGCAGACATCATCTGATCATAGCGCGAATTTGGCACAAAGACAGTAGTTGCTGGGTCGCCGTTATTGGCGTTCTCCTCTACACCACGATAGATTCCGCCGTTGTTAAATACTACGATACAAACCGGCAAATTATAGCGACAGATTGTCTCAACCTCCATGCCCGAGAAACCAAACGCACTATCGCCCTCAATTGCCAGTACCTGGTTTCCAGTCTCTACGGTCGCCGCAATCGCCTGCCCCATGCCGATACCCATCACGCCCCAAGTCCCAACATCGAGACGCTTACGTGGTTTGTAAATGTCTATAACACCACGGGTGAAGTCGAGTGCGTTCGCGCCTTCATTAACGAGGATTGTGTCGGGTCGCTCAGAGATAATGGTTCGTAAGATACCGAGAGCACCATGATAGTCCATCGGCACGTTATTATTGGCCAACCTGGGCGCCATTTTAGCGATATTATCTTCGCGTTTTTTAACAACTTCACAGATCCAATCTGCTGGCGGTGCGTGCCAGTCATTACCCATGCCCTCGAGAAGGGCCGCTGCGCAGGAGCCTATGTCACCAACAACGGGTGCCGTAATCTCTACATTGCTGTCCATTTCCTTCGGCTCTATATCAATTTGCACGAACTTTTTCGCCGCACCGCCCCAAGTCCGACCCTTACCGTGCGAAAGCAACCAATTGAGACGTGCTCCAATCATCATAACTACATCGGATTGACGCAATACAGTAGACCGGGCCGCACCAGCGCATTGCGGGTGGGAGTCAGGCAGGAGGCCTTTTGCCATACTCATTGGCAAGAAAGGTATACCGCTCTTTTCAACCAGTTCTCTTATCACATTATCAGCTTGCGCATACGCCGCACCCTTACCGAGTATGATTAGTGGGCGTTCCGCATGTTTGAGTACGTTAAGCGCCCGCTCTACAGCCGAACTAGCCGGCAATTGCTCCGGTGCGGGATCGATCACCCGAACCAGCGAATTGCGCCCTTCTTCTGCATCCATAACCTGACCGAACAGTTTTGCCGGTAGATCCAAATAAACACCACCCGGCCGACCTGAGACAGCCGCACGATAGGCACGCGCTAAGCCGATACCGATATCTTCGACCCGCAAAATGCGATATGCTGCCTTACATAACGGCTTAGCAATAGCTAGCTGATCCATTTCCTCATAATCGCCTTGCTGAAGATCGACGATCTCGCGCTCGGAAGAGCCGGAAATCAAAATCATCGGAAAACAGTTTGTCGTCGCATGTGCCAAAGCCGTTAAACCATTCAAAAAACCCGGTGCTGAGACAGTTAGGCAGAGGCCCGGCTTTTTCGTCAAAAAACCAGCAATGGCCGCCGCGTAACCCGCATTCTGTTCATGGCGAAACGAAAGCACTCGGATACCCGAAGCCTGCGCCATCCGGCCAAAATCTGTTATCGGAATGCCGGGCACACCATAAATTGTCTCAAATCCGTTAAGCTTAAAAGCGTCGATTAGCAGGTGAAAACCATCCGTAAGATCTTGTGTCTCTTCCGCATTATTGGCACCGTCAGCCATCAATATTACTCCCCGTTTTTAGGCTCAATCGCCAACAATCACATCCAATTGTTGACAGGTTTATATTTCGTGTCCGGCTAGCCATGTAGAGCGGTCGCACACGTGGGCATCCGCAAAACTTGACGCAAATAGTACGTCGAGCATCTGGTCTCTAATCCAATTGCCGGGTGTAATAGCCGGGGCGATCAAACAGCCCATTGCCGGTCTCTTATCATAAAGGTTTAACATTTCAATCTAAAAACTCTCCACAAACGCCGACCTTAGCTACCAAAAGATAAAACTCTATCCATCAACGCTCATCTAATTTTGCTGCGCTTAAAGAGCGTTGAGTTGATTCAGCAGGCTATTCACTCAAGTAAATCGGCATTAATATTTATTATTCATTTTGCATCTAGAACGTTTGGTGAGCAAATTCCCAGTAGAGCTCACGCGCTAGACCAAAAATCGGCCCGGGCCGCAGGTCGCGATCTTCATAACGCACGACCGGCAGCACTTTCCCGTGGTTACCAGTACTGAAAATTTCATCCGCCTCTATCAACTCATCGGGCGTGATAGTCCGTTCTGATACACCGACATTCTTATCGCTCAATAGCTGAATGACACGCTGCCGAGTGATGCCATTGAGAAACGTTCCGTTCGGAATGGGTGTATGTGCGACACCATCCTTCACCATAAAAAGATTGGAGGTCGCAAATTCTGCAATATTCCCGTTCGGATCAAGAATGACAGCATTTTCATAACCACGCGCTGTCGCTTCTTTCAAAGCACGCCCCGCATTCGGATAAAGACAAGACGCCTTCGCATCCGTCATCGCTTGATCTGGCGCTGGCCGACGTCGCGAAGATAGACAAGCGCCAAAGCCAGTCGGCACCGGCATCGGTGATTCGTAAACAAGCATTGCAAATTGTGTCGATCCAGGATCAGGTGCAATCCATCCCTCCTGACCCCAAAATGTCGGCCGGATATAAAGTTCTGCTCCACTTTCGAATTTACCGACACCCTCTTTCGCAAGTTCGATCATTTCTTCCTTTGTTACGGTCGGATTCATGCCAAACGCTAGGCAAGAATTAATCGTTCGAGCACAGTGAAGGCCAAGATCTGGCATCACACCTTCAAAAGCGCGCGCGCCGTCGAAAACGACAGATGAAAGCCAAACAGCATGGCTCATCGCAGTAAAAAGTGGTGGGTCACCCTCAGTCCATTTTCCATCATGGTATACGAAACTAGTCATCCTGAGCTCTCCTAGTTGCAGCTTTTCGGGAACCTTATTTTGGGAAACATAATTGGCACGCTACTTATCGTCGAAATGCAGGTTGCCGCTTTAGAAACGCAAGGACAAGTAACTGGCGTACTCACACTATGCTGGAGATCAAGTTAATGCCCTTTACCTACAAGACGAGGTAATCGTTTGGTTCTTTTATCACGTTTAGTCGAATCTCGTACCCCCCTCACCGGGGCCGATTACTTCGCAAACCTCTCCGACACAGATTATTTAAATTTTATATCCCTTAGCCAAAAGCCTCTGTTCGACGACACTATTTAAAATAGGTGGGTAGGACTTTGGGGTTTTAGCCTGAGACCACTGGATAACCAGAGTCATTACGGTACAACGAGCCAGACTATTTTGAAACTCTGTCCACGCAAATCTTCAAGGAAGACTTGTATCCGACCAAAAATACTCCGCTACACCGCAATTATGCCAACAAACTATTTCAGCAGTATCAGGCGACTCAACATTTAAAATCGAAACAATCTTTCCCATATGTTATCGAAATAATCTGCGCGATTTTTTAGAAAAAAAATTCCCGACTGCACTTCAACTTATACTCTCTCACTTGCAGCTGTTGGCTTGCTACAATAGCGTTACTGAATGTCGGCAATCTTTCACATAGCGCGAGCCAACGAATGGCGAGATGCGAAGGCAAGCGGAAGTTATCCGGGGTCCGCCGGAGACATCGCGGATGGTTTTATTCACTTCTCGACAGCCGAACAAATCCGCGAAAGTGCTGCAAAACATCGTTCTGGTGAAGCCGAATTAGTTTTGGTTGCCTGCGACCCGGAACGACTTGGCAGCCGACTGAAGTGGGAAGAGGCGCGAGGCGGTCAGTCGTTTCCGCACCTCTATGGCAATATCCCAATGTCCGCCGTATTGTGGACTTTGCCCTTACTGCTCGATGAAAATGGTTTTCATGTATTTCCAGAATTGCTCTAGAATGCTCCGTCTTGTGCGCGCACACACAGCCGCGTAACCTTGCTGCGAATTTCAGACGAACTGGATCGCCACGCGCCTGATGTCCCGCACCGCGCATATATTTCTATTTATCAGCTACGTCTCTATGGCCATAACGGTCGGCCTGAGTTTTCCGGGCGGCGTGCTTAATATTGAAGACAATGGCGCTTGGTTAGTCGCCGGCCTCGTCTTTCTTGCAGGATTGTTGTTGCATGAAATGGTTACTCGCCGACAAAACGAGATGGCCGCACTAAATCGACTACTTGTATTGCGGCGAGCGTACGATGGTGCACATGAGGAATTGGATCGGACGCGCGAAGAAGTGCGTCGTGTTTATGAAGCGATGGAGAGTGTAGGCCAGGACACAGCAGAAGGTGGTCGCGAGCTCCAAGAGGTCGCATCGGAGGTCAAGGTTCTTCACGATTTAGTGGAAGAGCTTTATTCTACCAGCAATGAAAAATCGGATCATGCACTACCACCACTTCCCAAAGAATTTAAAATCGAAGATGCCCTGGATGACACAGCTGTCTTCGGAAGCCCCTCCACCATGGCGCCGGTTAAGATCAGCGAGACTGACATGCTCGAAATTATGCGAGATGCTCTCCGGCAGAACCGCGTCGACCTCTATATTCAGCCCATTGTCAGCCTACCGCAGCGCAAGCACCGTTACTTCGAGTGTTTCAGTGCTGTTCGGAATGCCCAAGGTGCTGTCATCACGCCGGACAGATATATTGAAATTGCAAAAAAATCTGGCCTCATCAAAGCTATCGATAACATGCTCCTATTTCGCTGTATTCAGCTTATAAAGAAAATTCAAAAATACGATTATACGACCAGTTTCTTCTGCAATATTTCACCCACGACACGGGCGGACCGTGAATTCTTCCAAGAATTCCGTGAGTTCCTGGAACAAAACAAAGACCTTGCCCCCTGCATTGTTTTCGAATTTAGCCAGGCAGATATCGCCGCCAATCCAGAAGAGGTTATTGAGGACGTTGAGCGTCTCAAAAAGATGGGGTACCGCTTTTGTATGGATCAGATCGTTGACCTTCATTTTGACGCTGAAGCGATGTCGGAACTCGGCTTCCGTTTCGTGAAGGTGGAAGCCAACTCACTCCTGACAGCGAAAAGCCCAAGTGATGATGACCCAGCAGACCGGATTAAGGGATTAAAGCAACGGTTGGACAATGTCAGCATCGACTTGATTGTGGAAAAGATCGAGACGGAACAGATGCTAGTCGAACTCCTAGACTACAATATAGACTTTGGACAAGGCTATCTATTTGGCGAACCGAGACTTAGCCAGGAACCTTCTTCAACACCACTGACAGCCGGTGCACGTCCGTGAAGACGCCAATTTTACGGGGTATGCGCGCCGTTGCTGATTGCTACGACGGTTATATCGTTGACCTTTGGGGAGTGGTGCACGATGGCGTAACCGTCTTTCCTGGGGTCATTGATACGCTCGAAAAGCTCCGCGCTTCTTCTGCGAAGCTAGTGTTCCTATCTAATGCCCCGAGACGTGCTAAAGTTGTCGAATCACAGCTCAGCGGTCTCGGCATACCAGCTAAACTGCATAATGGCGTTATGTCTTCCGGAGAAGCTACCTGGCGGCATCTTCGCGACCAGCCAGACGATTGGTATAGAGCCCTCGGGCGAAGATGTTATCACATAGCCCCGGAGCGAGACAGTCAAGCTCTTCAAGGTCTAAAATTTGACGAAGTCGCAAGCATCGAATCTGCCGATTTCATTCTGGTCACCGGCCCGCGTGATTCAATGATTTCCGCCGAGCCGTATGATGATATTCTTGCCATTGCCCGAGAACGCAATCTGCCCATGGTGTGCGCCAACCCAGATCGCGAGGTTATTCGCGGTGGAATACGTCAAATTTGTGCTGGCGCCGTAGCCGAGCGCTACGAAACAAAAGGCGGTAATGTGCGATGGCATGGTAAACCCGACCCATCAATCTACAAACAGTGTTTTGAAATGCTCGGCATTAAAAACAAAAGCAAAATTTTAGGGATAGGTGATTCATTTGCAACGGATATAAAAGGTGCCAATGCGGCTGGGCTCGATGCCCTCTTAGTCGCAGGCGGCATCCACAGCGATGACCTTTTGCGAGCTAACGGCACCCTAGACGGCAATCGAATTACGGCCAACGCAAACACAGCTGGCGCCAGAATAATTGGCGCTATAAGCGAATTCGTCTGGTGAACGGGACCCGAAAGATTGACGGCCTTGCTGAGATTGCGGGCGACTACGACACTTATCTTGTCGACCAATGGGGAGTATTGCACAACGGTCATAACGCATATGAACCCGCTGTAAACGTCATATCTCGGCTCAAAGATGCTGGCAAATCTTTGCATATTTTGTCGAACTCTTCGCGCCGCGCAGAAACTACCCGGCGAAACATGACTCAGATGGGCATCGATCATTCACTTTTCGATTCAATAGCGACTTCAGGCGAAGAGGTATGGCAAGCCCTCTACAAACGGACGGACGAATTCTATCGCAACTTGGGCAATAGCTGCATCGTCTTCCAATGGGGCAAGGATAATGACTTTTTCAACGCACTAAATTTGGACCCAACCGACGATATAGAGGTGGCGGAATTCATCCTGCTCAATGGGACTGAAAGGGATAAGTTCCCATCCTATGAACCAATCCTCTGTCGCGCGGTAGAACGTGGGCTGCCCATGGTTTGTTCGAATGGCGATTTCGTGAGCATCACGCCAGAGGGCGAACTCGTGCAATGCCCCGGGGTGCTTGCGCAGCGATTCGAGGTGCTTGGCGGTTTTGTTCGTTGGCACGGAAAGCCGACGGCAGGTATCTACAACATTGCTCTTGATGACAGCAAGAACCGCTCACGTGTGCTCGCTATTGGTGACTCACTTTACCACGACATCGGTGGTGCCACGGCAAATGGGGTCGACTCATTATTTATTACCAACGGAATTCATCAACCCGAACTGACGAATAACATGGGTCTGACCAACCTGTATCAACACTATAATGCAACACCGACATACGTCTCTTCTGATCTACGTTGGTAACCTAAGCTGCTCAAAAAATTATCCATCATTCCCTTACTTTGGCCGGGATAAGTGCCTTTTCATAAGCCAGAAAACCCATAGTAGGGATGAATCAATGGCTGCAAGAAATTTGTCTTATGCTTGCCTTATCTTTTCGAGTAGCTATGACGAGTGCAACCAAAGGTGTTTCCGCCAAGAATAATCAACAGCGTCAGATACAGAAACAATCATCACTCGATTCGGTTTTGGCTAATTTCACTAACAACTTTAGATCGCCATTGAGATACACGTAATATTTGTCGCTATAGCCACGAGCGGCAATGGCAGAGAGACGGGTTAGTGTACATCTATACCCGAAGCCACATATCTTTATCTCGGAGCTGCTGTTTCGAAAGAAAATGTAATGCGACCAACGAAACACGATATTTTTGCGGATCGGCGCGAACCGGCAAACCCAGGTCAGCCGATTATCGATCCGGCAAATTGGACTAGGCAAGAAATGTTGGTGTCGGATGAATGGTGCTACCAGCTAAACACCCGAGAAATTGACGAACTCCACGCTGCTGTATCGCCCCATGACCACGGTGGCCTTAATTTAATGCGATTATCGCGCGCGGATTTTCTTTTGCCGACCCTCGCGCAAAAGCTTTCTGTATTGCGATCGGAATTGCTTTATGGCCGCGGATTCGGACTAATTCGCGGCTTACCGGTTGACACCTTCGGGAACCGTGGCGCTGCCATAGCCTTCTGGGCCGTTGGACAATATCTGGGCGATAATATTCTTTCACAGAATAAACATGGGCACGTCCTCGGGCATGTAACAGATATTGGCGAATCCCGCAATAATCCCTCGCAACGGGGACCTTATTCGCGGGAAGAGATCCCCTTTCACGTTGATTGCAGTGATATTGTCGGCCTACTCTGCATGGAGGTTTCGAAAAAGGGTGGCGAGAGCAGCCTTGTAAGCTCGGTCAACGTTTACAATGAAATGCTGGCGCGACGCCCAGATCTTGCAGAGGTTCTTTCACAGCCCTTATACCGCGACCGCCGGGATGAAGTGCCGGCGGGGATGGCTCCTTGGTATCGCTTGGCGGTATTTCACTTCCATCAAGGTTATTTTAGCGCCTCGATTGAGCCAACCTATATCGGCAGCGCTCAACGGTTCGACGACGTCCCAAAGATGACAGCCAAACAGAAGGAGGCGATGAGTTTCGCCCAATCATTATCAGAAGAGTTGCGTTTCGATACTGGTTTTGACCGGGGGGACATGCAGTTCTGCAACAATCACGTGATCTTCCATACACGCCGAGCTTTTGAAGATTTCGACGATGTGAATCGCAAACGTCATCTTCTTCGAATTTGGCTTAAGACGCACGATGGACGGCCACTACCACCACCGTTTTATGAACGCCACGGCACAGTCGAAACAGTTGATCGACCAGGCGGCATCGTTGGTGAAAACACCGTTTTAAACGCACCGCTGGAGCGGACCTAAAGAGGAACTACCAACAGGATATCCACCCGGTGCGATTCCAAGACCACACGTCGATCCCGGAATAGTGGCTTTCCTCCTTCAAAAGAAATTTTATCAAGATACTTACCAACAGCATACGTCTCCATACCTCCGTCCTGCATTGTACGCACAACATTGAAATTGGTGCGCGCCGTATAGACGCTCTCAGCCTCCTTAACACTTGTCCGGCTCAAAAGGTGGCAATGGGTATGGGGTTCAAAAATATTCGCAGTCCGAAGAGCTTGGATGCGGTCGATCATCATTCCTTTGCCTTCACAATAGAGAACGCCGAGCGGAAGGCCCTGCTCAAAGCTGCGGCGCGGAATGATCTGATATATCGCGTCTTCAGTGAAGTAATTAGGCCACGCTTCGAGATTATCATCGTCGATATCATGAGCGCAGTCGATGATCAGCGTCTCAATTGCACCCACAATGTTTTTTGGAGGCATTTCGTTAATCGAACCCCATGCAACGGCGATATCCTGTCCAGAAGCCTCGGATGGCTACTTCGGTTGCGCGTGAGGTCTCCGACGGTTCAACATCGCGGCCACCCATCTCAAGGAAAGCATTTACATCACCACTTCCTCGCACACCTCGCTGCACGAACTCGTTGATGCAACCGTCTTCAAGCGAAACAAGCCCCGCGGCGCCCGTCAGATTACTTTGGCGCAGGCGCCGCTGTGTCATTTCTTCGCCATCGTCTTCATATCCAAGATAAATCCAGAACAATTCAGTCTCTTCCGGACCGCGCGGCTGATAAAATCGCACAGCCAACGAATTCAGCGTGAACTGGACGCACATACTTGGAAAAATTGCTTGGATCATATGAGTGATGCCGTCGTCACCCTCTTCGATCGAATCCAGTAGGTGTGGCCCTTTGAGTTTCGAGTTGTATTGTGCCGAGTGGACATCTTTGTACTCCGCCGCATTCCGCACTGTCGCTCGTTTCGCGTAGCTGCAATGATGCCATTTGTCTTCCGCTAATACTATGCCACCGTCCATATCGAGACGGTTAACGTTAAATGTCGTATAGAAGGTATGCAGGATGGTCGCATGGTAGGAATCGCGGAGATTTTCCGCATATAGTTTCCAGTTGTTATGGATAATCTGACTATGCATCCCAAGGTGCTTGAGGCGGCGACCTTCGAAGTTACGCCGAATAAGCCGTGACATCTCGCTACCTAAATAACCTTCAACGGAACCAATCGTCCGATCGAACGTGCCAAAAATCAGGCCGTAGAAATTCTCGATCCGCACCGGCTGCAAACGATGCTTCGCCGGATCAAAGTCCTCCGGCATACCTCCGCTACCGTTTAGCCCTTTCCGGAACGCAATCGACTGCAATTGTCCTGACATGTCGTATGACCAAGAGTGATAAGCACAAGTCAAATCCTTGGCATTACCGCGTTCTTTAAGGCAAACCAGCGCACCTTTGTGGGCACAGCGGTTGACCATCGCATGCAATGTTCCCACTTCATCACGAGTAACTACAACCGGCACTTCACCGATACTTGTAGTCTTGAAATCACCCAAGTTAGGCACGTCAATCTCAAGGCAAAGGTAATGCCAAACCGGACCATTAAAGATGCGTTCTTGCTCCAATTCATAGATTTCCGGGTCCGAGAACAGCCGGAAGGGGACCCGCGTCACGCCTTCCTCGGGCCAGATCAATGGTTCGGTAAGTTTTTTGGCTGTTGCTCGCATTAACTTTGCTTCCCCCCTTTAGCAAATTTAGTCCAAGAAATTTGAGCTTCAAATGCAAGTCAGAATTACCCAATTGATGAAAAACTTCCGATTTTGGCTTTACGGCACCACCATGCTAGATTGGTGTCATAATCAAATAATTAGTTGTTTTGGAGATTTCATTACTGATGAACACTGAATTGGCGAAGACTGCGGAAGAAGTTTCCCAAATCGCTTTTGGATTTATGGCTTCAAAAGCGTTATTTGCTGGATTGCATATAGACGTTTTCACCCTACTCGCCGATGGACCAAAGAAATCCGCGGATATAGCGAAAATAGCAGAAGTCCCTGTTAATCGTGTCACCACGCTGATGACAGCACTCACCAGCATCGGTCTGGTTGACCGGAAGGACGAGGGGGAGATTTACTCAAACTCACCAGGTGCCGAGGCATTTCTCGCGAAAGGCGCAAAATACGAATTTGGCGATTATCTTCGCTATCAAATCGACAAACAGATGTATCCGTTTCTCGGACAGCTAAACGAAGTTATGGATGGTTCACTCGACCCTGCCGCAGTCGATTCCTATCAGCACTGGATGTCCGACCCCGATCAAGCATCGGTTTACAGCGAAGCGCAACATGCAGGCTCGCTTGGCCCGGGCAGAACCTTGGCGCGTATTATCGATCTGTCAGGTGCGAAAACCCTACTCGACGTCGGTGGCGGTACCGGCGCGATGAGCATACGGCTGCTCGAAGCTTACCCACAACTCAACTCCACGATAATCGACTTCCCAAACGTAGCGGAAATTGGGTGGAATTTCATCAGCGATGCCGGCATGGTCGATCGCATCCGATATATTCCGGCTAACGCACTGGTAGCCGAATGGCCAAAAAAACAAGACGCCATTCTCATGTCATACCTCTTCAGCGGCATTCCCGGCGGTGAAGTCCCCCGCTTGGTAGAATACGCCTTCAATTGCATAGCGCCCGGCGGCCACTACATGATACATGACTTTATGGTTGAGGACGACCGGTCCGGTCCACCCATGGCCGCCCTATGGCAGCTCCAGCATATGGCATTTACCCCGGACGCGAGGAGCGTTACGCCAGGTTGGCTGCGCGGCCGCCTCAGCGACGTCGGCTTCATCGACATCGAAGAAGACGAAATGGTACCGGGTCTAACCCGTTTAATACACGCAAGAAAACCCGACTAAGCCATGGCAAAATCGGATTTTAAATTCTCATGGCCCTTCCGCGTTCGTTATGCAGAGGTCGACGGTCAGATGATTGTCTTTAACGCCCATTACCTCACCTATTTCGATACAGCTATAACCGAGTATTTCCGTGCCTTGCCCTACGATTACATGGGTCAAGTCAAACGGACGGGGGAGGATTATCACACCGTGCGGACCCTCGTGGAATACAAACAGCCTATTTCCTTCGATGAAGATATCGAAGTTCATGTCCGCACGTCACGGCTAGGACGATCTTCAATGACCTTTCTTCTGGAAATTCATCCAAATAACCATGACGATCTTCGGGCAACTGGAGAAGTGGTCTGGGTCAACACCAACCAAAAAACCCACAAATCTTCTGCTATCCCCCAGGAACTCACCGACAAAATCGTTGCCTGGGAAGGTAACACGCTTGAACGTTAGCAGACTTAAATGACTTCAATTCGATAGGCTCTTGCTGCAGCGCCGGCGAAGAGGTCGTGCTTTTCGGCATCAGAAGCGTTGGCCGCAAGTCTTTTAAAAGCGTTCCAGCATACCTGAAAACTACACCAACGTTTTTGGACCGGGAAATTTGACTCGAACATAGAACGTGCTGGGCCAAATGCTTCTATGCATGTCTCGATCCAGGGCCGCCAAGCGGCGGCAACTTCTTCCGAGCTTGGCGGCAAACTTCGATCCCCCTCAAAATCGGGCATACGAATTGGCAAAGCGCCAAGTTTAACATAAACATTTTCTCGCTCACCAACTCTTAGAATGCGTTCCCGCCAATCAACAAAAACCTCTCCTTTTCGCCCACCATATGGGCCACCAAGAATTGGGCTACCAACATGATTCAAGATAATCGTAAGGTCCGGAAAACTATCCGCAAGCACCGCTACTTCGTCTAATTGAGGATGATAGAGCCAGCTGTCGAGGGACAAGCCGTAACGCGCCAAAACGCCCGCCGCTTCCGTTACCGGTTTGCTAACCAAAGCCCCAGCATCAGGTACAACATTACGGATGCGCTCATCCGCGTTCCATCCGGTCGAATAACGTAAGCCGCGAAAACGCCCTCCGGACCGCTCGATGTGCCGCTCTAACAGCGCTTCAATCTTCTCGCCCAATTTCATGTCAATGTTTCCAAACATGACGGCACACACCCGCGTATCACCAAAATTTCCACTGTCGCTAATCGCGGCCTGTCCAGCAACGAATTCTGTCTCACCGAGCGAACGATCCGTGTCTGGACCCTTTTCCCGGTACATCGAATGACATTCAGCGTAAACGGTAGCTGTGACATTATGCCCGCTTTCGAGGTCGGCAGCGAATTCGGGGATTAAGTATGTGTAGCCGTTCCGCAGCCAAAGATGATGATGGGGATCAATGATCGGCAGGTCCGGCTCCAAAACATCTTCGGTCAATTTGGCAAGCCATTCATCGTCGGGACCTGCTTGTCCTGTATTCGCTGTCATGTCGATCTCCCGTTCGCATTCAAGATTATACAGTTAGTGCGTATACACACCGAAAACATTATCCGCTGGGTGGTCGGTGGTCGGAACCGCTTGTCAAATTCTCCGAATACCTGGACGGGCGCCAGAAACAGCGTTGGTGCCGATAATACCAATCAGTCGATTGTGGCCTCCTTGGAGCCGCGTTATTAGATCGCTATGCGCCGCAATATGGCGTTAGTTATCCTCTGGATGGAATTGCCCGAAGCAGGTTATAAATCCTGGATCATTCTACCAATAGTGGGCGGAATAAAACGATGACCCCATCATACGAAAAATACGACGCCGTGGTATGCGGCGCGGGTATCGCTGGCATCGCCGGAGCCCACGCGTTAACCCAAATTGGGCTAAAACGTGTGCTGATCGCGGATCCGAGGCCGCCGCTCTCGCTCACTAGTGATAAGTCTACAGAATGCTATAGCAATTGGTGGCCTGGCCCAGGCGACGACATGGTCGCGCTCATGAACCGCAGCATCGACTTAATGGAAAGCCATGCAAAGGATAGTGACAATGTTTTCCTTCTCAATCGGCGTGGCTACCTGTTTGCCACCGCCAACCCAGAGATGGCCGACAAGTTTGCATTACAAGCCTCAGAGGCCGAAAGCCTGGGTGCCGGCCCCCTTCGCCATATCACCAACGACGCATTATACAGGCCAGCCAGTGCCCACGGATTTGAGAACGGGCTCGACGGTGCGGATTTGATTACCGATAAAGATATCATCAATGCCCATTTTCCATATATCAATCCAGAAGCCGTCGCCGTTTTGCATGCGCGGCGCTGCGGTTCTCTTAGCGCACAACAAATGGGTATGTATCTTCTGGAAAGAACGCGAGAGAATGGCGGAGAGTTGTTTAGTGCGGAATTGATCGGTGTTGAGACTTCAGCGGGCAGGGTAACTTCAGTCGTTTTGGAAGCCGCGGGCGATGTCATCGAAATCAGAACAGATAACATCGTCTTGTCGACCGGGCCTTATATGAAAGTTTGTGCCGCGCTTCTCGGCATCGATTTACCGGTCGCTGTTGAAAAACACATTAAAATTAGCCTATCAGACCCTTACAGAGCTGTCCCGCGCGAGGCGCCACTTATTTTTTGGGCAGACCCAATCACACTATCTTGGTCTAACGAAGAGAAGGAAGCGCTTTCACAATCTGACGACACGCAATATCTGCTAGAAGAGTTTCCAGCCGGAGTACATGGGCGCCCAGTGGGCGCCGGCGACCAGGTCTTGATGTATTGGCCCTACGATTGTGAACTAAACAAGGACCCCATCTTCCCTTTGGAATGGGATCCATATTTACCGGACATTACCTTACGAGGCATGGCGCGATTGGTCCCAGGCCTCGAGCGCTATTTCGACCCGATGCCGAAACCTTATGTTGACGGCGGCTATTACACCAAGACCCAAGAGAACCGTCCGTTGATCGGACCATTGCGCGTGTCTGGAGCTTATGTTTGCGCAGCTTTTTCAGGATTTGGAATAATGGCATCTTGCGCGTCTGGTGAATTATTAGCGAAACACATTACCGGCGACCTATTGCCACATTATGCCAACGCTTTTAATCCAGCCCGTTATAGCGATCCGGAATACTGCAAATTGCTTGAAACGTGGGATTCAAGTGGGCAGCTTTAATGGACTCTGGACCGACACAGCCAATATTAAGAGTTAATAAAAACTGGGAGTATATGTGATGGCGGAATTTATAAAGACCTCCATCGAAGATTGGCGTCAACTGGCCAAAAAAGAATTGAAGGGAGGCTCGCCGGACGATCTCGTTAGTAAGACACCGGAAGGCATCTCGGTGAAACCACTATATACGGCGGCGGATCTCGAAGGCCTAGAGCACATGGACACAATGCCGGGTGCGGCACCGTATGTCCGAGGTCCACGCGCGACCATGTATACCGGTCGACCTTGGACAGTGCGGCAATACTCCGGATTTTCGACCGCGGAAGAATCGAATGCTTTTTACCGCAAAAACCTTGCTGCTGGACAAATGGGCCTCTCGATTGCCTTCGACCTTGCTACCCACCGCGGTTACGATTCTGATCACGAACGCGTTGTTGGCGACGTCGGCAAAGCGGGCGTTGCCATCGATTCGGTCGAAGATATGAAAATACTCTTCAATGGTATCCCGCTCGATAAGATGTCCGTCTCTATGACAATGAACGGCGCCGTACTTCCGGTAATGGCGATGTATATCGTTGCCGGAGAAGAGCAGGGTGTGGACCATAAGGACCTGTCCGGCACTATTCAGAACGATATCCTCAAAGAATTTATGGTCCGCAACACTTATATCTATCCGCCAGAGCCGTCGATGCGGATCGTTGCCGACATCATCGAGTACACCGCCCAAAAAATGCCACGGTTCAATTCAATTTCGATCTCCGGCTATCATATGCAGGAAGCTGGGGCAACCTGCGTCCAAGAACTTGCCTATACGCTGGCGGACGGAGTTGAGTATGTCCGCGCGGCAATTTCTAAAGGCCTCGACGTAGACGCTTTTGCGCCGCGTCTATCGTTCTTCTTCTGCCTCGGCATGGATTTCTTCATGGAGATTGCGAAGCTTCGCGCGGCGCGGTTTCTTTGGGCGAAGCTGATGACTGAAAAATTTCAGCCGAAAGATCCGCGGTCTACTGCGCTTCGCACGCACTGCCAGACATCGGGTGCATCTCTTACGGAGCATGACCCATACAATAATATTGTCCGAACCTCTATCGAGGCTCTCGCGGGCGTACTAGGCGGCACCCAGTCATTACACACCAATTCCTTTGACGAGGCGTTAGCGTTACCTAGTGAGTTTTCCATGCGGATCGCCCGCAACACACAACTGATCCTCAATCATGAAACCAATGTTACCCGAACCGTCGATCCTTTAGCGGGCAGTTATTACGTTGAAAGCCTCACCGCAAAGCTGATCGAAGGTGCGGAAAAATTAATCGATGAGGTGGAAGCCATAGGTGGCATGACCAAAGCGGTCGACGCCGGTTTGCCAAAATTACGTATAGAAGAAAGCGCAGCTCGACGCCAATCGCGTGTAGACTTGACGCAAGATATCGTGGTCGGTGTTAATAAATTTCAGCCGGAAATAATGGACGAGGTTGACATACTCGATATCGATAACTCCTCCGTCCGCGAAGCACAAGTTGCGCGCCTGGAGCGGGTGCGAGCGGAACGCGACAACACCAATTGTACCGCGGCGCTCAAGGCACTTGCCGCGGGGGCAAGCGACCCACGCGTAAATCTATTGGAGCTTTCCGTAAACGCCGCCCGCGCACGTGCTACAGTCGGTGAGATCTCAAATGCTCTCGAAGGCAAGTTTACTCGCCATCGCGCCGTCGTCCGCTCAATTACCGGGGTCTACGGCTCAGCCTTTGATGGTGATGAGGGTTACACAAAAATCGTCGCAGAAATAAATCAATTCGCAAGTGAGCAGGGACGACGACCACGAATGTTAGTCGTCAAACTGGGCCAAGACGGCCACGATAGGGGTGCCAAAGTCATCGCAACTGCTTTCGCAGATATTGGATTTGACGTTGATGTAGGACCGCTATTTCAAACATCTGAAGAGGCCGCCCGACAAGCCATCGAAAACGACGTCCACGTGATTGGCGTATCGTCACAAGCGGCAGGGCACAAAACGCTGGTTCCAGCATTGATCAATTCGCTGCGCCAGCAGGGAGCGGGTGACGTGATTGTGGTATGCGGCGGCGTTATCCCGCCAAAAGACTACGATATGCTGAGAGCGGCTGGCGTGTCGGCCATCTACGGTCCTGGGACCAATATCCCCGCGGCAGCCAGCGAAATCATCGGCCTTGTTCGGCATCGTAGTCTTAAAGCGGCCGAATAGAATATTTTTATTTTTATTTGATCGTTACATTATTTATATATGATTTACGCTTAAGTAGCATTAATTGACTACTAACATAAACTTATGAAATATTATTTAAATATTTGTTGTTATTAATTTAGAAAGTATTGGCCATGTCTGCCAATGTAACGGAGCTGCCCCGGGCGGGGCGACACACCGAGGGTCCGGATATAGCCCAAATCAAGGCCTCGGAAGCGCGCGCGCGCCGAAGATCACAGCGGATAACTGCAGCGGGCATTTCGGCCACCATCTTTTGGCTTTTCCTCTGTCTTACTTATATTCACACGACACTTGGCTGGAGCTTTACCACACAGATGCTAGCGCACGAATTAGGTGCGATTGTAGCAGGCATGACAGCGCCTATGGCATTCCTATGGCTAGGACTAGCTTATTTCCGGCGCGGTTCCGACGTTCGTGAGCATTCCGAAGCGTTGCGCCGCCAACTAGAAATGTTGACATATCCAGCGGACGAAGCCGAAGCCAGAATTAGTCAGGTCTCGGAAGCGCTCCGAAGGCAAGCGGAAGAGCTTTCACGGGCCAGCGACAAAGCAGCAGTCGATATTGGGCAACTTTCCAGTGTGCTGAGCAAACAAACGGAAGCCCTCTCTGAAGTCTCCGGTAGAGCGGCCAGCGAAGCAGTGTCTCTCAAGGAAGCGATCAGCGGGCAAACCAAGGAGCTCACAGAACTCGCCAACCACTTCGCAGACCAATCGCGTAATATGGAAAACTCGGTCGAACGGCAAACCGAAGATTTAAATAAGGTGACAAACTATTTTGTTGAGCAATCAGGTGAAATACGGACCGCTTTGCGATTACAAACCTCTGAGTTAGTCGATGCGTCAGACCATGCTTCTGAACGTGCAAAGGAGATGGGATCGTTTTTTCGAGATTATACCGATGACCTATCTGAAGCCTCTGACGCTGCCCTCGAGAGCGCAAAATTAGTTCGCGAACGCCTTGATAAAGGTACAAGAGATCTAAAATCCGTGACCGATCAAGCCAGCGAAAAGGCAACTGAAATCGACCTCAATCTCCAGGAGTTACTTACCAGCATCAGCGGCCGGTTAAAGCAGGCTTTCGATGGGCATGGCCAAAACATACAAAATGTGACCGAGCGCTCCGGCAAACGCATTGGCGAGATGGTCGAGACCCTGGGACGCCAATCTGATAACCTTTCCGTCTCGCTCCGGGAGATGTTTGACCGACAATCTACAGAGTTTGGCCACTTGATGGATGCGACGCAGGCACGGGTTGAGGAGGTTGGCGAAACCATTGAATATCAGACCATCGCGATTACTGAAAAATTTGAAAACCATCTGACGAAGCAGGCTTCCACTCTTTCGACTTCCGTAGAAATTACCGCTGAGCGAATTGAAGAGATCACCACCGCTATGCGTCAGCAAGCGATGGAACTCAACCACACAACACAAATGAGCGAAGGGCACAGCACACGTATCCGCGGCGTGCTCGAAACGCAGGCAAACCTCCTAAAGGATATGTCGAATCATGTCGCAGAGCAGGCGCGATCGGTCGAAACATCTTTGGAACAACACTCTGACGTACTGAGCCGCACGGCGGAGAACGCCACCGAGCAAGTCGGGGCGTTACGTGATGCATTGGAGATGAAGGCCATTGAGCTGGCTCGCTCTACAGACTTAGCTGCCTCGCGAGCCGAGGCAATTCGGGAAGCCCTTCGCAGACAAGCGGAAGAGTTGCAAGCCGCTTCTGATATGGCCGACGGACAGGCCGCGAAAATTGAAGTGATGCTCTCTACCCGAACAGAAGCGCTTGGCTCGGCGGTTCGTGGCGGCGTACAGGAGATGAGCGACGCGTTTGATCCCGCAATAGCGCAAGCACGTAGCATTGGCGAATCAATGCGCCTGCAGGCGCAGTCACTTAAGGAGTCCGCGGATTGGTCGACGGCGCAATCAAAAACCATGGGCGAACTACTTTACAAACAAAGTCAGGAACTTCGGACGGCATCCGATTATGCAGCGACGCAATTCAGCGGTATCAGGAACATTATTCAAGACCAAACATCTGAGCTAAAGGGCGTAGCGACGCAAACCTACGAGGAAGCCAAACGCATTCGAGAGTCGTTGCGTTTCGATAGCCAAGAACTCCGCGAATTGGCAGAACATCTAGCCGAACAATCCAAAACCATCCGGTCCGCAGTACACGAACAGACATCAAGTCTCAACCAGGCCACCGAAGATGCGCGCGGCCAAACCCATAAGATTGGAAACACTCTAAAAGAGCAAATTCTAAATCTAGAAGAAGCGGCCGATGCTGTCCGCGAACGTATCTCGGGCGCAGGCATAGGGTTTAATTTGGAAATTGAAGGCTTGAAAGATGGTATATCCACCGCCCTGGGCATGCTCGATGATGTCGGTGAACGCTTCACGCAACAGACGGAACGATTTACGACCGCATCGATACAGGTTGGCATGCAAGTCAATGACAACCGCGAGGCGCTTAGCCACGAATCTGCGGAATTATCAAACGCGGCGGCCGAAGCAGCAGAACGCATCCGCCTAATTGGAGACGCGTTCGCCCAACAGTCGGCAGAACTCAACGGCTCAACCGAAATTCTCACCTCCCGCCTTAAGGCTCTAAACGCCGCATTTCGAGAACAAACCGACGGCCTCGCAGAGACGTCCGATAAAACGACACGCCATGTTAAAAAAGTACTTGGCTCACTTTCAAAACAAAGTTCTGTTTTCAACGAAGTGGCAAGAGAAGCCAAAACTAATGTCGACGAAGTCACAGCCACCTTCACCAAAACCAGTGAGGATCTTATGTTGGCCTTGGAAGGATCGATTTCCAAGACCTTAGAGGTTGGCGAAACATTTGATAATCAGGCAACACAACTGTTGAAGGCGTCCACTGCCGCTGCCAAGCAGGCTCAAAGTCTAAAGGAAGATGACATTTCGATGCGGCGGGACTTATTTCTTAAAACAGCGCGGTTTATCTTAGAAGATCTCAACTCTCTTTCAATCGATCTTACGCGTCTCCTTGACACCGAAGTGCCAGACGCCGACTGGAAACGATATACTGCTGGTGATCGCACCATTTTCACCCGCAATCTGTTAAAGGGGAAGCAAGCCGCCATTGTAAGTCGGATTACCGAGAAGCTGAAATTCGACGATGAGATGCGCCAATATGTAACTCGCTTCGTAGATGAGTTTGACCGACTGGTTAGCGAATCGGAATCGGTAGATCCAGAAAACCTCTTGCATTCAACCTTTATGACAGCCGATGTTGGACGCCTTTACCTCTTACTCAGCCGCTCACTCGGCCGCGACGCCCCGTTAGAATAACTTAATACGACTTTTCGGATCGCTATTCGACTGTAAATGTCTAGGCGATGCCATTGCGCAGACTAGTCGTTTTCAGCAACGGGAGCCATCTATGGTCGATCCTATCCGCCTCGAACTCATTAAAAACGCCCTCGTCATGGTGTCTGACAACATGATGGTGTCAGTGCTGCGCACTTCGCGCTCAACCCTCGTCAAATCTAACATGGACTTCTCGGCATCCATTCTGGACGCTGAAGGGGATATGGTCGCGCAAGGATTGGCGCTGCCGGGTCATTTAGGAGCTACAATGCCAGCGCTACGTGGCTGCCTCGACTACTATGGTGACGATATCGGGCCGGGTGATATCCTTGCCAATAACGACCCCTATGCAGGCGCCAGTCACCTCAACGATATCTTCATGTTCCGTCCCGTCTATAAGGATGGCGAGCGTATCTGCATACTTGGGCTGATCCTGCACCACACAGATCTTGGCGGTCGAGTTGCAGGCGGCCAAGCCGCCGACAGCGATGAAATTTACCAAGAAGGTCTTCGCATACCGCCAAGTAAAATTTACATTGGTGACAAGCCAAATGATACTTTGATGCGACTCATCGAGCACAACACTCGCGTTCCTGACAAGGTCTTGGGCGATGTGCGTGCGCAAATCGCCGCCCTCATCGCCGGTGAGACCGAAATTCTCAAGCTCGTCGAAACTTATGGCATCGAGGAGCTAAAAACGTATATGCGGGCGCTGATTGATTATACGGAGCGACTGGTACGAAATAGTATCCAGGAATTGCCCGACGGTGAGGCCGAATTCACAGAGTACAACGACGATGACGGTGTAGGCGGGGGCCCAGTCGAAATCAAGCTAAAGTTGACCGTGAAGGGTGACGAGATCATTGCAGACTATACAGGGACCTCACCACAAAAGGGCGGTGCCTTACATCCCAATTACTGGTTCACCGCTTCCTTAACCTATGCAGGATTGCGAGCAGTTCTACCGGCGGACACACCAAATAATGTTGGTTTCTATAGACCGATAACCGTAATAGCACCACCGGGTTGTTGGGTGAACCCGCAGTTTCCCGCTGCTGTCGGAGCCCGTGGTCAAGGGGGCTATCGGGTACGCACTGTAGTCACCGGCGCTTTAGCGCGCCTTCTGCCAGAACGAATGCCGGCATGCCCTGGTGGCAACGAGCTGGGACTATCAGTCACCGGCATCGATGAAGAACGGAAGCGGTTTTTGCATGTAGAATTTCATAACGTTACAGGGCGCGGCGGTGGCCCAACACTAGACGGTCAGGATGCAGGACCATATTGGCTTGGTAATATGGCCAACACCTCCGTTGAGATCATCGAGGCAGAGAACCCGCTTTTGATTGACGAATACGGATTCTTGCCGGACACAGGAGGGCCGGGAAAATACCGTGGCGCTCTGGGTATGGTTCGCCAATATAGGCTTATGGCAAAAGAAGCCATCGTCCAGCAGCGCGCAGATCGGCACGTTTTCCCTTGCTGGGGTATCTTCGGCGGCAAACCAGGCGCCAAATCAAAATCCTATTTTATCCGCAACGGTAAACGCGAAGATGCGCCTTCCAAATTTGTCCAAAAAATGAAAAAAGGTGAGACTTTCCGCGCGGAGATGGCCGGGTCGGGCGGCTACGGAGATCCGTTAGAACGGGACCCTAAAGCCGTCACAGAAGACGTCCGGCAGGAAAAACTCTCAGCGGCCCATGCTAAAAGCGAGTACGGGGTAATTGTTGATGACAATGCCGAACTAGACCGAACGGCAACGGAAGAGTTGCGCGAGACGCGTCGGGGAGTGTCAACATAATGAATGTTTATCGATTAGGCGTCGATATCGGCGGCACCTTCACTGACATCGTGCTTTTAGACGAAAACGGCGTTCTCCGAAATAAGAAGATCCTTTCGAGTCCGGACGACTATAGCCGCGCTATAGAAGAAGGGGTCCGCGAACTCCTAAACACAACCGGTGTCAAAGCAGAGGAAATCGTCGAACTCGCCCACGGGACAACCGTGGCGACCAATGCCATTATCGAGCGAAAAGGCGTTACGGTTGCATTGATCACCACAGAAGGATTCCGTGATGTTTTGGAAATTGCCCGTTTCCGGGCACCCCGCCTCTATGACGTAAATTTTCGCAAGCCAGACCCGCTGGTCGAACGACGCCTGCGATTTACTGTTCCAGAGAGAATTACCGCTAGTGGTGAGGTTAACAAACCGATCGATATAGCGGCCCTTAATGAAGTAGTCGACCGGTGTCGAGACGCTAATGTCGATGCGATTGCAGTCTGTTTTATCAACGCCTATGTCAACCCCCAGCACGAGGAAGCGGTGGGATACATCTTACGCGAAAAACTTCCGGGCGTTTCCGTGACACTCTCAAGCGAATTGGTGCCGCAGATTCAAGAATACGAACGAACCAGCACCACCGTCGTGAACGCCTATATCCGGCCGGTTATCGAGCGGTACACCGAACGACTAGAAGCACGATTGCAGGATATCGGCATCAATGTTCCGCTAAACATCATGCAGTCAAACGGCGGCGTCTTGCCAGCCCGAGTAGCTGCAGAAAAACCTATTTTCGTTATCGAATCCGGACCTGCCGCGGGAGTAGTCGGCGCGCAGCGATTGGGCCAAAAACTTGGATTCAATAACTGCATCGTGTTTGACATGGGTGGCACTACTGCAAAAGCGACGATCGTCGCAGATGGCGCCTTTTCGATGGCCCCAGAAACCGAAGTTGGCGGTGACGCCGCGCTTGGTCATCGTATGACCCAAGGGGCTGGCTACCTTGTACAAGCGCCTACCATAGATATCGCAGAGGTTGGTGCAGGTGGGGGAAGTATTGCATGGATAGACTCCGGCGGCGGCATCCAAGTCGGGCCGCAGAGCGCAGGCGCCATTCCGGGCCCAGTCTGCTATAATCAGGGCGGAACCGAGCCAACTGTCACGGACGCCAATCTTCATCTCGGTTACATTAATCCAGATGCACTAGTTGGCGGTGAACTCTCATTAAATCGGGAAAAATCAGAAGCAACACTCAGCGACATCGCAACCCAATTGAGGCAGGATACAACAGACACCGCCTACGGCATTCACTTGATCGCCAACGCACGCATGATGCGGGCGCTCAGTTCCGTCTCTTCGGAACGCGGCCTCGATCCAGCCGAATTTCCACTTATGGCATTCGGTGGCAATGGTGGGGTTCATGTGTGCAATCTCGCAGAGGCACTTGGCTGCCCGGAGATATTAGTACCACCGGCCGCCGGCCTTTTCAGCGCCCTTGGGCTTCTGTTCGCCGATACAGAGCATCAATGCATTCGTGCCTTTTATCAGCCGTTTGATGAGATTGACCTCGCAAGCTGCAATATGGCACTTTCAACCTTACTTGCAGAAGCGGAGGCACTCGTCGCAAGAGATGGTTATGCGCCTAATGCCCGCAAGGTGACTTGCTTTGCCGATATGCGCTATGTCGGTCAGAACACAGCGCTGACCCTACCTATTCCCAATCCTCCCTACGACACAGAGAAACTAACAGAGATCGAGGAGACCTTTGCAAAAGCTCATCTTGCAACCTTTGGATATCGTTCTGATGAGGAAAGCGTGCAGTTCGTCACGGTTAAAGCCGTTGGCCAAGGTATCTCAGCAATGCCACGCCTACCCGACAAAGTAACCGTGCCAGAAGGCGTCGAAAAAACTGGACACCGGAAGGCGTATTATGGCGATGGCCACGGTTGGGTCGACACACCAATCATCTCACGAAAAGACCTTAATGCAGACCGCCGGCCCGGCCCGCTAATCGTTGAGGAATATGACAGCACGACCGTGGTCTGTCCCAGCTGGTCGGCGGCGCTTGACGGCTGGAACAACATTGTCATGACGAGAACTAACAGCTGAAAGCACAGTGTGATTTTTATAAGAGAAATTCGGGAGGGCTTGGCGCTTAATTTCCAACTATAAGAGCAGCGTTATTTAAAAAAAGACATCAGTGTCATTATTTCCCTTAGTTGGATTTACTTGTCGAATGGGGCACAGAGCCCCAAATTTTCTCTACGGGATAATAATCGACTAAACGGCAGAACTTCAGGGAGCATCATAAATGAGCGCGTCAGCGAAGGTCCCGGAACTCAAGATCAAAAGAATCAAAGAGCATATCGGTGCCGAAGTACGCGGAGTCGATTTGCGGCAACCCCTTGATTGTGTCACCCGACAAAAAATTCATGATACCCTCATCGAAAATGTAGTCATTGTGATTCGCGATCAAAATTTAACGGCAACTGAGTACCGCGAAGCCGCGGAACAGTTTGGTGAACTGATGGAAGACCAGAACCGGATGTATCTAGCCGACGGCGAGCCGATGGTCAGCGTTCTCTCAAACCGCCTCAAGGCGAGTGACGGAAAGCCGGCGAAAGTTAGTGCCAACGCAACTTGGCATACGGATCACACTAATCAGGAATTCCCACCAAAATTCACGGGCCTCTACGCAGTAGAATTACCTGATAGCGGCGGCGGCACATCGGTCTGCAACATGCGAGCTGCCTACGCGGCCCTGCCCCGCGAGATGCAGGAAAGGCTCGCCGCAATGAAGACCGCCAACACACTGATAAGCAGTGAACGTTTCAACATTGCGAACCCTGATATCGTCGCTGCACAGAAAAAGTCTAAAATGCTGCCCATGGTCCATCCCTTAATACGCACGCATCCAGACAACGGTACCAAGGCGATCTGGTTTCATAAAAGCAAGACGGAAACTTTAACTGGCCTCAACGCCAAAAAAACGCAAAACTTTTTGGAGGAGCTTTTGCGAACCGCAATTAAACCCGAGTTCACTTATCTTCACCAATGGCGTTTGGGCGACATGTTATTGATCGATAACCGCGCAGCTATGCATAAGGCCGGGCATGACTTTGACCGCAGCCAGCATCGCCACCTTTACCGCATTTTGGTACGCGGAGAGCGACCGATATAATGGCGGTACCAAACCTTAAGCAAATGCTCTCATCCCGGAAATTAAAGCTGGGTCATTCGGTTTTTGAGTTCAATTCGCCGGGCCTCGGACAAATAATTGCCGCAGCCAATGTCGATTTTGTCTTTCTAGATATGGAGCATTCGGGCTTCGGAATTGACGAGGTCAAACGTGCCATCACAAGTTTTCGTGCAGGCAACCTACCCGTCATGGTTCGCCCACCCTCGAACGCTTATGACCACATCGCTCGAGTTCTTGACGTCGGTGCAGACGGTTTAGTGATGCCGATGGTCAGTTCCGCTGAAGAAGCGGCGCATATCGTGCAATGCATGAAATATCCACCGCTGGGCCAGCGCGGCGTAGCGCTAAACATCGCCCACGACCGCTACATTCCAGGTGACACGGCAAAAGGCTTGGCCAACGCCAACCGGCGGACCGGCTTCGCCGCTTTGATTGAAACGGAAGCTGGTATCCGCAATATCGACACAATTGCCGCTACCAAAGACCTCGATTGTCTTTGGATTGGTCATTTCGATCTGAGCTGTTCGCTGGGTATTCCTGGCGAATTCGATCATCCCGCTTTCAAAAAGGCCTCTGCCCAGGTGGAAGGGGCAGCGCGGAAACACAATAAGGCGTTGGGCCGGCTTGCCGGTACACCAGCGGAGACCATCGCACTCCAAAAGCAGGGATACGATCTATTATGCTATTCAGGCGACCTCTGGGTATACCAACAGGCATTGATCGCCGGGATCGATGAAATTCGCCGAAAATGTATAGACTAGCGCCCTTTCCAGTTCGGCGCGCGCTTCTCAGCGAAAGCCCGTGGCCCTTCGAGAGCGTCGTCGGAGAGGCGCCGTTTACGCTCACCATCGTGGACGGTGTAGTAGGCCTGTGCCAAGGGGTAGTCTAACCCCTTCATTGTTGCCTCTTTAGTCGCCCGCACAGCGAGCGGCGCACAGCGCACGATATCCGATACCCACTCATCAACGGCCGCATCCAACTCACCGAGTGGCACCACCTGATTAACTAACCCCAACTCATACGCGCGCAACGCCGTCATATGGCGTCCAGTTAGCATAAATCCCATAGCCGTCTTAAGCCCGATTTGGCGGGGCAGGCGGTGCACACCAGCCGAGCCAGCAATCAATCCGCGACGTGGCTCTGGCAGACCAAATTCGGCGTGATCAGCCGCCACAATAATATCACAGGCCAAAGCTTGTTCGAGGCCGCCACCAAGTGCAAAACCATTTACCCTCGCAATGATTGGTTTCGGGAAATGCCAGCGTTCGATCAGGCTTTTTGTCTCCCCTACCAATTTTTCCCATCGGGCTTTCTGGTTTACATCCGCATCACGCTCACGCGCTCTGTGTTTTAGGTCGGCACCAGCGCAAAATGCGCGCTCCCCCGAACCCGTCACAACCGCAACCCAGATATCGTCATTCCGCTCCACCTCATCGAAATGTTGTGAGAGTTCCCAACGGAGTTCCGGATT
>PBOZ01000087.1 GCA_002724555.1 Rickettsiales bacterium | reverse complement strand
TCACCAAGGTGCTGGGCGACTTCCATCACCAGCGTTTGGCCACTGTTCGTGGTGTGCAAGGCATTCAGAATCGGCGGCAACTCGCCATCGAAATGCACGTCGACGACGGCGCCCATTACCTGGGTGATCGTACCGACAACGTTACTGGCCATGGATTAGCTCCTTGAGAGTTAATTCTGTTACCGCTACAGCGCTTCCGCACCGGAGATGATCTCAATCAGCTCCTTAGTGATGCCGGCTTGACGCGCGCGGTTGTAGGTTAGTGTTAATTTATCGATCATGTCGCCCGCATTGCGTGATGCGCTATCCATTGCGGTCATACGGGCACCCTGTTCTGAGGCAAACGTCTCCAACATAGCGCGGAAGACCTGGACGGATAGATTTCGTGGTAGCAGATCAGCGAGGATTTCCTCCTCGTCAGGCTCGTACTCATAGCTGGCCGCTGTTTCGCTACTTGTTTCTTCCGGAACCGCCGTTTCCGGCAACGCAAAGGGAATGAGTTGTTGTGGCGTAACATCTTGCGTCAGGGCTGAGATAAACTTGTTGTAGACAATTGTGCAACAATCAAAATCCCCGTTATCAAACATCTCGGTGATCTTGCTGGCAATCATATCGGCGCCCGCAAACGTTGGTGCCGGTTTGGAAATTTCTTCCAAAGCTTCAACCAGTTTTTCGGGGAATTCACGGCGCATAATTGCGTTGCCTTTACGGCCGACACCGAACAGTTTTACTGTTTTTCCCTGACCTTCCAGGTCGCGGACCAATGAGCGAATGCCACGCATAATGCTGCCATTGAAACCGCCACAAAGGCCACGATCGGTGGTCATGACGACGATTAGATGTATACCATTGCTGCCGGTACCGGCGAGTAGTTTGGGGCCGCTGCCACCACTAACTCCTCCCGCTAGAGAGCCCAGCATTCGTTCCATGCGCTCCGCATAAGGGCGCGCAGCAATTGCTTGTTCCTGGGCGCGACGGAGTTTTGCGGCGGCGACCATCTTCATTGCTGACGTGATCCGTTGGGTGGATTTCACGCTTGTGATGCGGGTTCGCAGGTCCTTAAGACTAGGCATCGGTTGTCGCTCGCTTCCGCGCTCTTAGGCGGCGAAGGTTTTTGCGTAGGTGTCCATGATCTCGCCGACCTTCTTTTCTGTTTCATCCGAGAGCTCACCCTCGGTCCGAATGGTCGTCAGAACATCAGAATTATTGTTTCGGAATTCTTCCAGCAGGCCTTGCTCGAAGCGCCCAATATCGCGGATTTCGATGCCGTCAAGATATCCACGGACACCGGCGAAGATCGATACTACCTGTTCTTCCACAGCGAGTGGGCTGTATTGCGGCTGTTTCAGCAACTCTGTTAGACGCGAGCCGCGGGCCAACAAACGCTGGGTCGAGGCGTCGAGGTCGGATGCAAACTGCGAGAATGCTTCCATCTCGCGGTACTGTGCAAGTTCAAGCTTAATCGTCCCGGCAACCTGTTTCATCGCTTTGATTTGAGCAGCAGATCCAACACGGCTGACCGATAGGCCGACATTAATGGCTGGCCGGACACCTTTATAGAATAAATCGGTCTCCAAGAAGATCTGACCGTCGGTAATTGAGATCACGTTTGTGGGAATGTAAGCGGAAACGTCATTCGCTTGGGTTTCGATGACCGGAAGCGCTGTCAGTGACCCATTGCCGTGCTCATCGCCCATTTTAGCGGCGCGCTCCAGCAGGCGTGAGTGGAGATAGAAAACGTCGCCCGGATATGCTTCGCGACCCGGTGGGCGACGAAGCAGCAGTGACATCTGACGATATGCGGTAGCTTGCTTCGAGAGGTCGTCATAGATGATCAGTCCGTGCATTCCATTATCGCGAAAATATTCGCCCATTGCACAACCGGCATAAGGCGCCAAAAACTGCATTGGGGCTGGCTCGGACGCGGTAGCGGCAACAACAATGGAATACTCCATTGCACCATTCTCTTCGAGCGTCTTTACCACTTGGGCGACCGTCGAACGTTTCTGCCCTATAACGACATAAATACAATAAAGTTTTTTCGATTCGTCATCGGTGTTGTTGACTGATTTCTGATTGATTATTGCATCAATCGCAACCGCGGTCTTGCCAGTTTGGCGGTCGCCAATGATTAGTTCGCGCTGGCCACGCCCAACAGGCACGAGTGAGTCGAGTGCTTTAAGGCCAGTCTGCATCGGCTCATGCACGGATTTTCTGGGGATAATACCCGGTGCCTTTACTTCGACGAGACTACGCTCTGCACCTTCGATTGGGCCTTTGCCATCGATTGGGTTACCGAGCGCGTCGACTACGCGGCCGAGCAGTCCCTTACCGACAGGGACGTCAACGATAGTGCCGGTCCGTTTAACCGTATCACCCTCTTTAATGTCGCGGTCGTTACCGAATATAACGACACCGACATTATCGTCCTCGAGATTTAGCGCCATGCCCCGAATACCGCCGGGAAATTCCACCATTTCACCGGCCTGAACATTGTCGAGGCCATAGACGCGGGCGACCCCGTCGCCCACCGAAATAACTTGTCCAACCTCAGCTACGTCAGCCTCAGTTCCGAAATTGGCAATTTGATCCTTCAGGATGGCGGAGATTTCCGCGGCGCGGATTTCCATCAGCCGGCTCCCTTCATTACGAGTTTCATTCTTTCGAGCTGGGTTTTAAGGGAGGAGTCAATCATTCTGCTCCCTACTTTTACCACCATGCCGCCAATTAAGGCGGGGTCAACCTTTGTAGATAAGGTCACATTTCGTCCCTCGACCTGCTGCAATGCCTGCTCCACAGCGCGCGTCTGCTTATCGCTCAAACTTTGAGCAGATATGACTTCGGCCGAAATCTCGCCTCGGCGCTCTGCGAGCTCCGCGAGAAAGGCTTTAATGATGTCTCGTAGAGCGTAGAGGCGACGGTTTGACGCGGAAACACTGACGAACCTCTGCGTCAGATCGTCCGCCCCCGATTGCTGCAGCAACGCCCCGATTGCTTGGCTTTGTTCTGCGCGTCCTATGACGGGGCTGGCCATCATTCGCCGAAGGTCTTCGTTCTCATCGATTGCAGCGTCTAACGCCTTCAAATCGTCAGCGACAGCGTCTAATTTACGCTGTTCGTCCGCCAGCTCGAACAAAGCCAAGGCGTAGCGGGCTGCCATTCCCGTTTCGCTTCCCTTGGATGCCACCTTGGGAATCTCCCCGATTTTGGTCCGGATATTCGTCGCCGAAGCCCGGAATTCCTTAGGTTTTGAGCCCCTCTACAAGAGGGGTTTTGCCAAAAGGCGAGCGGTGTTTAGCACATGCAAAATTAGGGTGCAACCCGCCTCGAAACATCTGAATTGTCGCAGGCCGCTGGAGAGTGGCAACACAAATTCAATTTGGGACGCTCAAATAGGATGTTTTTATGACCGGGTGTGATAAAAATGTTGCAGTCAGAGGCCTTTGCAATTGGGCTATATCTAGCTATCGGCCATTTGTGTGCCCAAACTTGCAAAAGGGGTGTCGTTTTGAAAGTGGTGCCGGTTATGGCTGGGGACCACGCTGGGCTCCCAATCAAAGACGGGCCAAAGTTGGCTAAGTTTTAGATAGTCCCTTTGAACAGCAGCATTTGGTTTGGGTGGTTTCGAAAGCTGACTAATTCTTATACTGCTAGCGTGGCGAGTGCCCTTACCTCAATGGTATGGGGTTATTACGCTACAGAAAACTATAAGGGTCGATGTCAATCTGGATGCGCACTGAATTTGGTGGTTTAACCATTCCTACCCAGGCGCGCAGGTGGTTCTGGATGCGGACCATGCGTGTGGTGCGTACAAGCAGCCGCCGACGGTGCCGGCCCCGCAAGATAGAAAGGGGTGCTGGGGCTGGTCCAAAAACTTTAAAATCCTGAGCATGTGGCGCACTACGGGCCAAAGCACGAGCGACGCTATCGACTAGCGATTCGTTCGGACCAGATACTATTATTCCGGCGAGGCGGCCGAAGGGTGGCCAGTTACCAGCCTTCCGCTGTTCGGCTTCTGCCCACATGAAGGCATCTCTGTCTCCTTTACTCAGTGCAGCCATGACAGGGTGATCGGGATGATGTGTCTGCAGGAGCACGCGTCCTGGGCGGGCCTCGCGTCCCGCACGCCCGGCAACCTGATGCAATAGTTGGTAGGTGCGCTCCGTTGCGCGGAGGTCACCGCCGTTCAAACCCAGATCTGCGTCGACCACGCCGACCAAGGTAAGATTTGGGAAGTGATGGCCTTTCGCAACTAATTGTGTGCCGATCAGAATATCGATTTCGTGCGCTTGGACCCGCCGGACAACCTCTACCGCGGCCAGCGGGCTTCCAATTGTATCGCTAGTCATTAACTCTACGCGTGCGTCTGGAAACAACGATCCAATTTCTTCGACGAGCCGCTCGACGCCAGGGCCACAAGCCACCATCCGGTTCTCTGTCTTACAATCGGGGCATGCCACGGGCTTTTTTGCAGTGTAGCCACAATGGTGACAGGCTAACTGGCCCGCAAAACGGTGTTCAACCAGCCAAGAAGTGCATTGTGGACATTCAAGGCGATGACCACAGGCCCTGCAGAGCGTCAGCGGTGCATAACCACGCCGATTGAGGAACAGCAGTGACTGTTCTTGCTGGTTTAGCGTCTCCGCGAGCGCCGTTTTGAGTGTTGGTGCAATCCAACAGTTTCGCTCTGGCGGATCGTGTCTAAGGTCGACGACCGAAATTTTTGGCAATTCAGCGCTACCGTGCCTTGAGGGCAGATGCTGTGACGTATAGCGACCGGCATTGACATTGGTTACCGTCTCCAGCGATGGAGTTGCTGAAGCGAGGACGATGGTTGAGTTTTGCAATCGGGCCCGTACTACTGCCATGTCTCGGGCGTGATAGATGACCCCTTCCTCTTGTTTGTAAGAGGGGTCATGCTCTTCATCTACGATAAGCAGACCGAGGTCACGGAAGGGTAAGAAGAGTGATGAGCGGGCGCCAACAACAACCCGTGCCCGGCCATCTGCGATTGCACGCCATACCCGGCGGCGCTGAGCGCGCGGCACGTCTGAATGCCATTCCTGCGGCGTGGCACCGAAGCGCAATTTGAACCTTTCGAGGAACTGCGCCGTGAGTGCTATTTCTGGCAATAGGATCAGGACTTGCTTGCCAGCTCTGAGCGCTGCTGCAACAGCTTCGAAATACACTTCGGTTTTACCGGCGCCGGTCACTCCGTCTAACAAGGTGACCGAAAACGTCTGAGATTGGGTCTTGGCAACAAGCTCAGCAGCTGCCGTGCTCTGGTCTAGTGATAGCGTTGGGCCAGGTATGCTAGGGTCTGGTTGAGGTAATGGAGTATCATCGGAGAGTTGTATAGAGTCTAAAACACCAAGGGCAGTCAGGCCGCGAATGACGCTGACGCTGGTCCCTGAGTCGCGTGCGAGATCAGCGGCGGTTCGCGCCGGGCCATCCGTTAACTCGGCGACAACGCGGGTCCTGGTAGCCGTAGGCTTATAACTGGGTGGGTCAGAGTTCAGCTGGAATACTACACGTGGTCTGCCCGGCTGCAGAGCTTCAGGGATACTTATGGCCATGCGGAGCACCGCGCCGGGTGTGACCATTGAATAACCAGCGACCCAATCAATGAATTGGCGCATCGAATCGGCCATGGGCCAAGTGTCGAGTCGTGCTTCAATATTGCGTAAACGCGAGTCGTCAACTTCCGTAGAATCGTCTTTATCATCCGTCTTAACGTGGTCCCATACTACGCCTATATGGGTCCGTTTACCGAGTGGTACTCGGACAAAATCCCCGGGAATTAAAGCCAAACTTGGAGGCGCGCGGTATTCGAAGGCGCCTGCCAATGGCAAGGGCAGAAGGACGCGCACCCGTCTTGTGGAGTGTTCTTTTCGATCAGTCGAACTAGCGTCTGGGATTCCCATCCGCTAGAGTGTATCGAACATTTACCCTAGCACCAGATCGCAGTAAAAAAATTCATCCTTGGAGGGTTGGAAAGATAAAATGAAGTTTTTCGTGGATACCGCAGACGTAAATGCGATTCGCGACTTGGCCGATACCGGGCTTGTCGATGGTGTAACAACTAACCCGTCGTTAATTGCGAAAAGCGGGCGGGATTTTGTCGAGGTCGTTAAGGAGATTTGCGACATCGTCGACGGGCCGATCAGTGCGGAAGTTACGGCAACCGCCTATCAGGAAATGGTGGCCGAAGGCCGCAAGCTCGCAAAGATACATGACAACATCACTGTTAAAGTGCCTCTGACCAGGGACGGTTTGAAAACCTGTAAATCGCTTTCGGAAGAAGGCACCATGGTCAATGTTACGCTATGCTTTTCTGCCAATCAGGCGTTGCTAGCTGCGAAAGCGGGAGCCTCTTTCATATCACCATTCGTCGGTCGCCTGGACGATATTGCGATGGATGGGATGCAGTTGATTATGGATATTGTTGAGATTTATGACAACTATCCCGCTCTGATGACGGAGGTACTTGTTGCCTCTGTTCGTTCACCGATGCACGTCTTGGAAGCAGCCAAGATGGGTGCTGATGTCTGTACGTTGCCACCAGAGGTGCTCTTGGCCTTGTTTAACCACCCATTGACCGATAAGGGGCTGGATGCCTTTCTGGCCGATTGGCAAAAGACTGGCCAGTCGATCCTTTAAGCCGCATGACTCAGGATATGCCTAAATCGCGCAATGGTCACGGAATTACGGCTGCTGAGGTGGCTGAATATCTTGGACAGAACCCAAATTTTCTTAGCCAGCATCCGGAAGCTTTGGGAAATCAGCTGCCAGTAGAGCGGGAATTGGGTGATGGTGTGGTGGACTTCCAGTCTGCACTAATTGGACGGCTGCGCGAAGATGTGGCCGGTCATACAATACGTCAACGAGAGTTGCTCGACACAAGCCGTGCCAACTTGACGATCCAGACTCGAGTGCATGAGTGCGTTCTGGCCATGTTAGAGGCCCGCAGTTTCGAAAAAGTGATAGAGACGATTGCGACGGACTTTACCGTCTTACTCGACCTGGATGTAGCGACACTGTGCATCGAAGCGCAAGATAGCGGCTGGTTGGGAGGGGCAGCCGCGCAAGGGCTTCGCGTCATTTCAAGCGGGGCTGTCGACGCGTTGCTCGGCGTTCATGAAGATGCCATCTTGCGGGGCTATATCACGGGCGATTCCAGAGTGTTTGGTGAGGCTGCTGGGCTGGTTCGCTCAGAAGCGCTTGTGCGCTTGCAAATTTCGTCAGCGACACCACCAGCCATGCTGGCATTTGGCTCGCGCGACCCCGAAAAATTCCACCCGGGCCAGGCCGTAGAGTTGATGGCATTCCTCGCTGCCGCCCTTGAAAGCGTGGTACGTGGATGGTTGACGCTGCCCGACTAGAAAGCATCCTCGAAGACCTTGCTGCTGATGCGGGCTTGCGTTCAGCCGTAGGGGATTGGGTGCGATGGTTACGGGACGAGCGGCGGTCGTCCTCGCATACCGTCGACGCCTATGTTCGTGACCTCTCCGGATTTTTGACCTTTATGGCGGGTTATTTAGGTTCGCCGCTGACGATTAATGGACTGGAAGCGCTTGCCGTCCGTGATTTCCGTGCGTGGTTGGCTCATCGGTCGAGTATTGGATTGGAGCGGACCTCTACGGCGCGTGCTCTCTCGGTTTTGCGTGGCGTTTTTGTCTGGCTTGAGCGCAACGACTTGGCTCGCAATCACGCCATTCGGGCAGTCCGTACACCTAAGCAGCCGCATTCGGTGCCGAAGCCACTCGATGAGGCGGAGGCGATGGCGGTCATTCGCGATGTTGGTATCCTAGCTTGCGAACCGTGGATTGCGGCCCGTGACATAGCCATTTTGACGTTGCTATATGGCTGTGGTTTGCGTATCTCCGAGGCGCTGCGCTTGACCCGTTCTCAAGCACCGTTTGGAAGCACGCTGCGTGTGATTGGCAAGGGTGGCAAGGAGCGCATGGTGCCAGTACTGCCGGTTGTGTGCGAGGCTGTTGAAACATATATCTCGTCCTGCCCATATTCGCTCGATGACAATGAAGCGCTGTTTCGTGGCGCGCGCGGTGGGCCGCTTGGCGCGCGACCGATTCAGCGCCAGATGCAACGACTTCGGGGTGCCTTGGGATTGCCGGAAACCGCAACGCCGCATGCGATGCGCCATAGCTTTGCAACACATCTGCTGTCGGGCGGCGGTGACTTACGTTCGATACAAGAATTGCTTGGCCATGCCTCCCTTTCAACAACGCAGCGCTATACCGCGGTCGATACGGGGAAATTGCTCCGTGATTACAACGCAACGCATCCGCGCGCGCGTTAGGGGGCTGTTTTAAACTAGTTTCGCCAGGCGCCACCGAGATCAGATAACGCGGCCCTATTTAACGAAATTGAATTTTCTGTAACAAAGAAGCCGGTTTTAAGTCTGGTCATCTTTTTTTGAAAACGCGGAGCCGGTCGGGCCAAGAATCCGCCGAACTATTAGCATAGCGCGGATCCGTGCAACGCGAATTTGGCTACTATATTTTGGGAAAATTCGCTCAAATACAGTCAATTTCTCTCGAAACCAAGGTGAGACGTGGGACATTATCACCATGCCAACGGCGAGGAATAGGACGCCTTGCAGGACCGGCAAAAAGAGTCCGAGGACGCCTAGGATTAGGAACGCCCATCCGACGATATAAAGTGCAAGTGTCTTAGTGCGCCGGCCCATGAGCTAAATGTGAATTGATCGGTCGTCAACCGCAAGCGCGGCTTCCTTGACTGCTTCAGTCATTGTTGGATGACCGTGGCAGGTGCGCGCGATATCCTCTGCTGAACCACCAAACTCGATGACGGTGATGATTTCTTGAATGAGGTTACCGGCATCAGCGCCGATAATATGGCAGCCGAGTACCACGTCCGTTTCTGCGTCTGCTAAAATCTTCACGAACCCGTCGGTGTCGCCGTTACAGCGTGCCCGGCTGTTTGCCATGAAGGGGAATTTTCCGACTTTGAAGTTTCTATCTAATTCTTTAAGCTCCTCTTCGGTTTTTCCAACTGATGCTACTTCTGGCCAGGTATAGATGATTCCTGGAATGGCGTTGTAATCGATGTGGCCCGTTTGTCCTGCGAGGATCTCGGCGACAACGACGCCTTCATCCTCGGCTTTGTGGGCCAGCATTGGGCCCGGGATACAGTCACCAATGGCGTATATGCCGGGGACATTTGTCTGAAAATTTGCGTCAACCTTAATTACACCACCTGCGTCCACGTCGATCCCGGCAGCCTCGAGGCCGAGACCTTCGGTATATGGTATTCGCCCGATCGAAAGCATCACCACGTCAGCCTTAATAGATTCAGTTTCGCCGCCTGTTGCAGGTTCGACAGTCAATTGCACGCCGCTCTTCATTTTTTTGGCGCCTGTGACTTTGGTCGATAGACGGAACTCGAAGCCTTGTTTCTTCAAGATGTGTGCAAATTGTTTCGAAACCTCACCGTCATTTGCTGGCAGGATGCGGTCGAGGTATTCGACAATGGTGACTTTCGCACCAAAACGTGACCAAACGGAGCCAAGCTCAAGTCCGATCACCCCAGCGCCTATGACCACTAGGTGTTTGGGTACTCTCGGTAGTGAGATGGCGCCGGTCGAAGTGACAATTTGTTTTTCGTCGACTTCGATACCAGGAAGAGGCGCGCTATCCGAGCCGGTTGCGATCAAGATGTTTTTGGTCTCGTAGGCCACCGTCTTTTTGCCGGCAATTACGTTGACGATCCCCGCTCTTTCAATCGACCCGATACCCTGCACGTAATCCACTTTATTTTTTTTTAAACAAGAATTCGATGCCTTGGGTTAGGTCGCCGATAATCTTATCCTTGTTCGACATTAGCTTCTTCAGGTTGAGTTTTACCTGACCAACTTCGATGCCACGCTCTTCGAAATCATGGACCGCTTGGGCATAAAGGTGGGAGTTATGGAGCAGTGCCTTGGATGGAATGCAGCCGACATTCAGGCAGGTACCGCCTAACGTGGAGCGCTTCTCAACGCAGGCGGTCTTTAGACCGAGTTGTGCTGCCCGGATTGCTGCGACGTACCCGCCCGGCCCGCCGCCAATAACAATTAGATCGTAACTTTCCGCCATCGCTTTAAACTCCAAGAATGCGAGTCGGCGCAAATTAACGGCACGGGGTTTCGCTTGTCACCCCCGATTATCAATTAAATGGTGAATTTTTGATCCGTGACGTCGAAACCATAAAGCCACATATGTGCATCACGATGGCTATTAAGACGATCTTCCAGGTCGTCGACATCGGGGTCATGGAAGAAAGACATATTGTCCCGTGCCATGCGTTGGACGATGGCCGTTCGGTCGCGGCGGAGATTTTCGTAGTGGCGGAGTGCTGCTGAGGGATCATCGTTCGCTTCTAGGCAGCGTGTCAGGGTATACGTATCTTCGAGCCCCATCACCGCGCCTTGTGCCATGAATGGCAACATTGGATGACACGCGTCGCCGAGTAGTGCAGCACGCCCATTGGACCAACGCGGCATCGGCTCTCGGTCAAACAGGCCCCAGCGAAAACAGCGTTCTGCATTTTGGATTAGGATTTGAAGATCTTTGTGCCACCCGGCAAAGTCGGCGAGGAAGTCCTCCTGAGTTCCTTCAGCAGACCAAGATTCAGCGGACCACTCTTGACCCTCCAAAACGCCCACGCAATTCACCAATTCGCCGCGTCGCAGGTAATAGTGCACGAAGTGGCCACCCTTGCCGATCCAGTTGGAGGCAACTGGCCGGACGTGATCCTTTGGCAGGCGCTCGGTCGGTATAGTTGCACGCCATGCGATGCAGCCGGTGAAATGGGGGTCGTCGGCACCAAACAAGGTCTTGCGGACGATGGAATGTATGCCGTCGCAACCGATGAGAACGTCACCTTCAATCACGTCGCCAGACGTCAAAACAGCGCTCGCACCGTCATCGGTTTGCCGAACAGTGCCAACCTTTGCATTCAATCGGATGGCGTTTGGTGCTATCGCTCGTGTTGCGGTCGCAAGCAACTGGTGAAAATCATAGCGATGCATATGGTAGTATGGAAAGCCAAACCGTTCGACGCTGCTTTCGCCGAGGGGGCGCGAGATGAGCGTCTCGCCCGTTTTCCAATGCCGCATCTCGCCCTGTTCTGGACGGAAGGCAACTTTCGCCAATTCTGCTTCGAGCCCGAGAAGGTGAAGCACGCGCGCGCCATTGGCGCTAATTTGAATACCTGCGCCAACCTCACTGAGGTGCGATGCCTGCTCTAGCACAACGATATTGAAATTTGACCGTGCAAGAGAGAGCGCGAGCGTCAGTCCGCTGAGACCGCCACCAACAATAATAATTTTAGGCGTGTACTTTGTCATATGAGTAATGTGGCCTGAAAGACCCTCTACAGTAGCGTTAGAACAGAGTAATATGTTGCTCAATCGCTATCAGAAAGAGAGATTTCATGGAAGCCGTTTTAGAGAGCTTTATGACCGGATTGCCTGTGCTGTTGCTGCATTATCTTGTGACGCTTACCATGCTGACGATTGGTGTGACCGTCTACCTTTGGATGACGCCATACAAGGAACTAGAACTTATCCGTGCCGGCAATATCGCAGCTGCCGTCTCGCTGGGGGCGACCATCATCAGTTTGGCGATGCCGTTGGCATTTTCGATGTCGGTTAGCGTTGGTGTCTGGGATATCGTTGTATGGGGTTTCGTGACACTCGTGATTGTCCTCATTGTCTACCGGGTCATCGACTTCCTTATGAAAGATTTGCCGCGCCGAATCGAATTGGGCGAACTTGGTCCTGCCATCCTGTTAGCGGCGGTGAAACTTGGCGTTTCTATTATCACTGCAGCCGCGGTTTCAGGCTAAGGACTCGCCCGGCATGTTTGGCAAGCGACTTTGGTATCTTTTCTTGCCGATTATCGCTGTGCAGGTGTTCCTCGCCTATTTTAGCGATGAGGGTGGGCAATTGAATATGCGCCGGCCACCGCCGGAGCGATTTTCGGCGATACCGCCGCCACAAACTGAGGGTCGCCTTGGTTCTCGATTAAAAGAACGGTCGCACTTTGACCCTGCTTTTACTGTAGATGTTGGCAGAAAGGGCAATAGCACCGGGACCGCGTTTTCTGTACGTGACGAGGGCATTTGGCTGACAGCACGGCATGTGGTCGACGGTTGTGATCGGATAGGTCTGCGGAGTGGTCCCCGGAAAGCGACCAAGGTGCAGCGTGTCCAATCTCATCCAAGTGCGGACATCGCTGTGCTCTGGACACTAGGCGGGCGGCCTGCGATTTCCATTTCGGAAGAAAAACTTCGGATTAATCAAGATGCTTTTCATGTTGGATATCCGGAAGGGAAACCGGGCCAGGTTGTCAGCAACCTGATAGGGCGGCGCAATATGCGGACTGTTGGTCGTTACACTCAGACCGAACCAGTCGTTGCTTGGGTGGAACGCCATCGACATCCGCGAACCCACACCTTGGGCGGTTTGAGTGGTGGGCCGGCACTTAATAAAGCGGGCGAAATAATTGGTGTTACAGTGGCCGCAAGCAAGCGCCGTGGCAGGGTATTCACCACTGCACCTGTGACGATGGACAACATGCTGAAGATGGCGAATATTCACCCACAAGGTCAACCTTCCGGCGGCGTGACAGCAAAAGGACCCAGTGAAATTGGGTATGTAGATTATGGGGAACGGCTGCGCGATAAATTAGTGGTGGCAAAAGTGCTTTGTCTGGTTGATGGGCAAACTCGGCGTCGCCGTGCGGCTCGTGGGTTTTAGGCGCTAATAGCTCTTATCCTACAAGATTTATTGGCCACCCTGTCGACTGGTGTCATTGTGGATATAATACGCTAAGTCCCCAAGAGTTCCGGTACGAATAAGTCTTTTGGTTGTATTGGCGCTCGTAAGAGCTCTTGTTGGTTGAGATAAGCGAAGAAAACCTCTAACTCCTTATGGTTTGCGGCTAATCCATAAGGCCAGGGATCACCCCCAAAAAAGCTAGAAGTCTGTGCCATTTCTGGCACGATCCATGGCACCATCACTGAGAGGGCATCAATCTCGTAGAGTCGCTGAAGTGATGCTGCCCGGGCAGCTGAAAAGCAATTGTAGAGCGCACATGCTAAGTCAGGGTCTCGTTCGTAAATCTCTCGGCGTAAGACTAGGAGATGCATAATAGGAAAGATACCGGACGCCATGTAGTAGGCGCGCTCTGTCTCCTTTACGTTGGGGAAGAGACATCTGAGGGACCCGTTTTCCAGCCCGGTTGGCAATCGCGTTGTGATCATTGCGTCAATCTTGTTGGCCGTGAGTGCGTCGCTGAGGCTCTGGCCTTCGAGGTCTGTGATGTCATAGCCTTCCGGCAATCGCAGCGGAATTTTCTCGCCGCGTCCAACGGGTGAATTGACGCCACCTCTTACCCATCTAACTTCTTTAGGGTTTACGTTGTGGTACTCGTTGAGTATGCCTCGCATCCAGACAACGGCAGTCATTTGATACTCCGGTATACCGATCCGCGCGCCAGCCAGATCTTCCGGCCTCTCAATATCGCTGTCGGAGCGCACAAAAACGCAACCGTGACGAAACATACGCGACACAAAGACTGGTAGCCCAACGAACGGCTGTTTGCCTCGCGATATCAAGATAGCGTGCGCGGCGAAGGACATTTCAGTTACATCGAAATTTCCCTCCTGCAGGGCACGCCGGAAGATATCGTTTGGTGAGGAGCGGTCGAACGTGAGATGAAGGCCTGGCGTCGGCACGTCTCCAAGCAGCAGCGGGAGCATCCGATCGTTAGTGGAAATTCCGACGGTCAATGCATTAGTCATAATGTATGGTGTAAAGGTTTTTACCCATTCCTCCCATGACCTTCTTACTACTCCGGTTGGGAAATACATTTGGCAAAGTAAGCCGCAAATTCTAAATCGCTTGAAGAAAGCCGGTAGCGACGCCGAACTAAGTTGAATGCGGCCCGATGGGGATGAAAATACTGAATATCTGCTTATTTTTTAATGGCACCTGCCCTGCGGTTTCGCTTGCTCAGGGGATTGTTAATGAGAGCGAGATTTTTCAAGTTGTTATAGTTGGCTGCGGGTGAGCATGAACATAGGATCGCAGAATGACAAAGGAAGGCATGGTGACGCGTCTCGGATTTCTTGTTCCCGAACGGAACGTGACCTGTGAAGTCGAGTTTCCGCAATATCTGTCGCCTGGAATTACGGCACATTTTTCGCGATTGCCGCGTCCAGAAGCTGCGCTTAGGGCGGAGTCGCTTGTTAGGATGATGGAGAGCGTCGATACGCAGTCAGAGCTGCTTACTAAGATCGATGTGCGGGTTATCATGGCGGCTTGCACCAGCGGGACTTTCCTCGGTGGGACAGCGGCAGCAGACGATCTCGGCGCGCGCATTGTTCGGGCGACCGGCATTCCTGGTTATACGACCTCTACAGCAGTCGCGGACGCGCTTCGTGCTCTCGGTATCTGCCGTTTCTTCATGATCACGCCGTATCCGTGGGACATCACCCAAACGGAAGCGACGTTCTTTGAAAAACTTGGCTTTGAGGTGACGGGTATTGACACTTTCGCCTGCTCTCACTCGCCAATGATTCCAGCCCTGGCATCTGTAGAGGTAGCGGAAATGGCCAGCAGGCATGCGGCGGAAATTATGGATGCCGATGGGCTTTTTGTCAGTTGCACGAACCTTGCGACCATGGATCGGATATCAGCTTTGGAAGATCACCTTGGCAAACCAGTGGTTACCTCGAATAGTGCCACGTTATGGCGCGCTTTACGGGCGGCAGATTTACCGTTGGAGGATATTGGAGCCGGTGCTTTGTTTGAGTGCCCACTCGGCGCTTAATTAATCGGCAAAAAAATTTGCTCCCGTGAAGGTACAGATTGCGGACCTTTAAGCCTGAAACTGGACCGGATAACGATCGGGTGGCAAAAAGATCGTGGTTCGTTTCATTAGTCGTGGCACCATTGGATTGAATGGCTCACGGCGATGCAATACTCGGCAGTTGTCCCACAATACGGTGTCGCCGCGTTTCCACCTGTGTTCAAGGACAAATTCCGATTGCGTGACGTGCGCTGCGAGGTCGTCGAGGAAGGAGCGGCTCTCACTCACGTCCATGCGTTCAATGCCGTAAGTTTGCAGTGGGTCGAAATAGAGGCTTTTACGCTCGCATACGGGTTACTTGAGAACCATTGGATGCATTACGTCGGGTGTGATTGCGCGGATGTCCTTCACATCGCCCATAATGCAACAATCTCCGCAATTATGTCGTCGGTCGGTTGGTGGAGATCAACACCGTAAATCTCAAGCTCAAAGGTAGGTGTGAGGGGGCGAGTTGGCAGGGGCATCGCGTCACTCTTCGGCCGCTCGCAGTAACGGGCGGATGACTTTCCCCATCAGGTCGATGCCGACGCCACATTTGCAGCCCTTGCAGTCTTTGCAGGCGTCCAGCCCAAGGTCTTTGGCGTGTTCAAGGGCTTGGGAGCGCCCGGCTGCGCTGCTGAGTGGGTCGATGCGGAGAATTTGCAGTTTCAGAAGCGAGAACGGATTGCCCCAGCGGTAGCCGTCGGTCGTATTCGTTTCTTTTTTGTCGGATAGATTCCGGGCGTGCATCGGGCAGCCCTGCAGGCAGGCGTAGCATTCAATGCAGGCGGTGAGCTTGTGATAGTCTTCAGGCGGGTCCAGATTGAGATCGTTCCCCTGCGCGACGCTATTGAGGCGACCTCTCATTTGCCGAGCTACGCCGTCGCGGCGTACCACAAGGTCAGCGAGTGGCGGCAGCGTGTTTACCGGGCTGACCCGGTCACCTTCGCGTATGCGAGCGCGGCAGGCAAGGCGCGGGCGCCCGTTAACGTCGACTGTGCAGACGCCACAGTTACGCGCTCGGCAGCCGTAACGAAAGGCTAGGTTCGGCATCTCTGTTGCCTGTGCCTGCAGCAAGACGTCCAGGATCATCGGCTTTTCATCTGGATCCCGTCGTTCATAGTCGTATTCAACAATAGCAGCCTCGCCTTCGCGATGGATTTCTATTTCAACTTTCATGCTGCGCGCTTCTCGGCTATTGCCGCGTTGTCGGATCCGGGCTCGACTTCGGGCGCCGTCCCTCCGGGTGAACCCATGATTGCCTGATAGCGGGCCTCGAGCTTTTTGTCTTTGATACTTGCTGGGAGGTAGCGGAACCATTTTGATTGAAAGCGCCGCCAGCCCTCTTCCGCTTTATAGGCGAGGATTTGCCGGAGTGGTGTTTTAGGTCGTGTCACCCGGCGCGCGATATAGTGCCCATCCACATCCCGGTGTACGACTGTGGAATAGGGTTCGGCAAATACAGAGATTTCGCCTTTGTCGAGTCGAACGTGACCGCCGAGGCTCGCATCCCTTTCGAGTGCGGCTGCTGCGACGGCCTTTGCCGTCTCAAGTAAATTGCGGAGTTCCTCGAACTCTATAAAGGACTGATTGAAGGTTGTGTAGTTTGCAATAGCGACGGTATTCAGCCTTCTGGTGAGACGGTCTATTAGTCCGCCGATGCGCATAATTCCGTCGCCTGTGCGTGCCGGACCTATGGCGTCCCAGGCTTCTTTTTGCAGCTCCTGCTTCAGGGCCGAGGCCGCTATATCACCCGTCTGCCCAAAGCGCTTCGATGTTGCCTCTATCATGGGTAAAAAGGCCGTGTCGTCAATCTTACCTTTGAAGTTGCGGGCGGTCCCTGTCGCAGCACGTGCGGCACGCGCCCCAAAGACGGAAACCTCGGCGAGCGAAGTTGAGCCCAGCCGATTGGCGCCAAAGAGCCCACCCATGGCTTGGCCAGCGGCGTATAAGCCATCTATGCCAAGCGCCCGTTCGCCGACACCTTTGCCTTTGACGGATGCACCATCAGCATCGGCGCGTAGGCCGCCCATGTGATAATGCGCGCTTGGACGGACCTCCCAGGGCTCGTCGCATTTAGAGACCGGTTTGCTAAAGGCCTGCACTGCATTGCGGTAGGCGCCGGGCAGGCAGGTCTGGAGATAGCGCATGAAATAGGGGCCGGAGCGCGGCAGGACCTTATTACCTGTCATATCCAGATAGGCACCATCGTTGGGACTGCCACGGCCGTCGGCGACTGCTCTCATAATTGCGGCGGAGCATTCGGCGCGGGTACGTTGGTAAACGCTGTCGAGGATAACCTTGCCGTTCTTGTCTCGCAGCACGCCAAGGAAACTCGCCGTCGCTGGCTCGCCGACCAAGAGGCCCTCAAAGGAGGGAGGAGAAGCCAGACAGAAGGGCAGGAACTGAACCTGCTCCATATCCACTAATTCGGCGCCGGCGCGGGCTACAACAGCATAACTGTCGCCGGTGTTGCCTCGCATAGTGTCTGTCTTCGGGAAGAATAGGGTTGAGAGCCCACCTGCGGCCACAATCACTGCTGGCGCACGAACTGCAATGAGCTTGCCGCCTGCCGCGTCGTAAATCAGTCCCCCGATGATGCGTTTACTTCCGTCTTTCATCTCCTCTGTTACGAGGTCAAGAAACCAGGCGTCTTCCAGGTAGTCTACGCCGTTTCCCTGCACCACCGCGTTCCAATTGGCATGACCGAAAGCGATGCCATGATTAGGCAAACCGACGGAGCGCCGCTTGTTGTGGCCGCCGAAGGCCATCGGTGTTGCCTTGGGCCTATTGCGCTCGTGATCAATAGCCGGGCGTAGTCCCTGGGTACGGAATAGATCGAAGGCGGTCTGGCTATCAGTTGCGAAGGCATCGGTGATCGCTTTGACTGGGAGGTTCCCACCTGCCATTCGAATGTTTTTGGAGAGCGTTTCCTCAGTGTCGTCGTCAACAGCGACCGTGCGCACTGTCGCATTTCCTTCGGAAATCTTCGTGTCCGAGCAGCCTATTGGGTCCTTCGAAACTACAAGGACACTGGCCCCCTCATCCGCTGCAACTCGTGCCGCCATGCTGCCGGCTCCACCAGAGCCGACGACAACCACATCGTAGTCGCGCCATTCAGTCTCGATCGTCACGGCACCCCTCCTCTTTGTTGCCAAGCGAAATGGCATAAAGTCGGACATCGATCAAGGGGGTAGCCGTCTCACTGATCAGATATGAGGGGGATGAGTGGCGCTGATTACGACAGAATCATATCTGCAGCTTTTTCTGCAATCATTATGGTCGGCGCATTGGTGTTGCCGCTGATTACATTGGGCATAATGGAGGCGTCCACGACCCGGAAATTCTCCATTCCATGCACCTTTAACAAAGGGTCAACTACGGCCAGGGGATCTATACCCATCTTGCAGGTTCCGGCTGGATGCCAGTTAGATGCGCCAAACCGTCGCGCGTGCTCTAAAAAGGCTTCGTCGTCATCCGCCTCAGGGCCAGGTGTCTTTTCAAACGCGACATAGGGACGGACGGCTTCCGCCTCCATCATGCGTCGCGCCATCCACATTCCGGCTACAATGGATTGCCGATCTATCTCAGTTGACAACATATTGTGCCAAATACCGGGCGGTGCTTTAGGGTCTGTCGACTTTACGTGCACATGACCGCGGCCTTCTACATGTAACAGGGTAACGCCAATCGTTACGCCTGGCTCTTTGTCCAATTTTCGATCTTCAATTGCCGCATAACTGCCGGGAAAGATTTGGAATTGCACGTTTGGTGTTCCCAATTCTGGGCGTGTTCGCACGAATGCGCCGATTGGCAGAGTTGCCATAGTAAGCGCACCTTTACGCCCGATAAGATACTTCAACCCTTCGCCGAGTGCGCGCAAACCCTTTGTTTTTTCGTTTAACGTGATTGTGTTCTGAATTCGCCATCGCATGCGTACGACAAAGTGATCCTGTAGATTGGCGCCCACGCCAGGTAGTTTATGAATTACCGGAATTCCGAGGTTGCTAAGCCGTTCAGGGTCGCCAACGCCAGAGAGTTCGAGTAGTTGCGGCGAGTTGAAGGCGCCGCCGCACAGAATGATGTCGCGCGCCGCCTTTGCTTCTACTCGTTTATTTTTACGGAGGTAAGTGACACCGACCGCCTTCTTGCCTTCAATCATAACCTTACAGGCAGTTGCATTTGGCAGGATGTGCAAGTTTGGGCGATTGCGTGCCGGTTCCAAGTAGGCCTGTGCGGTGCTGGCGCGGCGGCCGTCACGGATAGTTGCTTGGTGTGGGCCGATGCCTTCTTGATCGCCACTGTTGATATCATCGTTGTAAGGCAATCCGATCTCCATACCTGCACGCACCATGGCGTCACAGATAGTACCCTGTTCCTTGATGTCGGAAACGTCGAGTAGACCGCCGGCACCGTGAACGTCGCTTTCACCGCGCTCGTTGTTTTCGGCTTTTCTAAAATACGGTAACACATCATCGTAGGACCATCCGGTACATCCCATCTGTGCCCAAATGTCATAATCCTCTTTCTGACCGCGTACATAGACCATGCCGTTGATGGAGCTCGATCCGCCGATTACTTTGCCTCGTGGCAGCATGTAACTTTGGCCGTAAAGTTCATCCTCTGGCTCCGACTGGAAACACCAGTTAACGGCTGGATTGCTGACGTTTTTGCCGTAGCCGAGTGGGATGTGAATCCAAGGGTTATGGTCCTCAGGACCAGCTTCGAGCAACAAAACCTTGTGGGTGGGGTCGGCGCTTAGGCGGTTAGCTAAGACACAGCCGGCTGAACCCGCTCCGACGATGATGAAATCGTAATCCATGAGTTGCCTCTATTTGCTTCCACTATTCACCTAGGTGGATTTGCCATCGGCGCGAGGGCGGCTTATGACTCCGCCAGCACATGGGTGAAGGGGAATTCGTTTATGACCGCATACGTTATTGTTCACGCGAACATAAAGGATGTGGAAAAGGTCAAAGAGTATGCGGCAATTGCGGGGCCAACAGTTGCCGCAGCCGGCGGTGAGTTCGTTTCGGCTGGTGAGGTCGCCGATGTCCAGGTTGGCAAGCTCGGTTACGACCGCGCTATCGTCATTAAGTTTCCTGACAAGGAAACGGCAAAAGCGTGGTACAATTCGGACGATTATCAAGCGGCTGTCGCAATTCGCGAAGAGGCGATGGACGCCGTTTTCATCCTAGCCGACGATCCAAATCAGTAGGGTGCGCTCATGATCCTGGGCATCATCTCCGATCTGCATTGCAATATCCAAGGCCTGAATAAGGCGCTCGCGCTTATGGGCGATGTCGACCAGGTGGTCTGCCTGGGCGATACAATTTACGAATACCGCTTTTCGAACGAGGTAATTGCACGACTAATTGAGATTGGCGCACCGACTATTCAAGGTAATCACGAAGAGACGTTTTTGGGGCCGATGGGCGTGCGTGCACGAGCGCGAGAAGGTATCGATCCGGATCTGATGCAGTGGCTTGCGGAGCGTCCACTTCGGTTGGAGCTTGAGTGTGATGGCAAGAAAGTACTGATGGTGCATTCGACGCCTTGGGAACCACGGGGGGCGTATATATACAGGCATAGTCCGGAGTTGGAGCGTTTTGGGGAAGCTGATGCGGACTTTGTTCTATTTGGCCATACCCATCAACAGGTAATACATCGCGTAGGAAATGTCCTTATTGTGAACCCGGGCTCGGCGGGAGACGCTCGTGATCCGGACAACGGGCGGCAATTGAGTTGTGCCATTCTCGACACGGAAACTGAGGAAGCCCGGATCATCGATTATCCAGACCCAGCGCGCGCATAAGTTTTTCAGAGCCGAGACTTATGGAAGTATTAGAAAGACGCCGCCGGTATAATGAAGCTGTAGGCGCCTGTTGCTGCCGGACGCGTAATTGCGGGAACGCCTATGAACCGTAGTGGATGATTTTCCAATGAAAATTTGGTCGGACCGCGGCGTTTTATTAATTTGATCATCAAGACGTTTAATCTGATCGAGCGGAAAATACGGATGAGTGCTCTAAGGTTGTTCGATATATAGAGTGACTTACTAGCCTAAAATTTTAATTTTTAGGGTCTCGTCGGTTGAGGGGTGCGGCCTAATCTCAGAGAAGTAAAAATGTGTAGGGGGAGGCTGAGGATGGTGGGTAGAAAAATCGAGTTTGGTACCACTTTAAGGACACCCGATAATATTGAAGTTCTGGCGCAGCAGATTGAGGGGCTTGGCTTCGACATACTCGGTTGCGGCGAGCATGTTAGTTTTCACGGCGATAGCGCCAATGGATTTGTGTCGCTTTCTGTGGCGGCGGGTGTAACCAATCACATCCGTCTGATGAGTGCTATTACCCTGGTGCCGCTTTATCCTGCCGCATTGTTAGCCAAACTTGGGGCTGCACTCGATATTGCCTCTGGGGGACGCTATACCATGGGGGTAGGCGTCGGCGGTGAATTTCCATCGGAATTCGAAGCCTGTGGCGTGCCGGTGAAGCAACGCGGTTCTCGAACTGACGATGCATTGGAGGTACTGACCCGTGTCTGGTCTGAGACCAATGTTACCTATGAAGGACGCTATACCACTCTGAAAAATTTTAGCATCAAGCCCTTGCCGGTTCAGAAACCACGACCGCCAATTTATGTGTCGGGCCGCTCTGACGCTGCGATGCGCCGCGCCGCCAAATATGCCGATGGTTGGATTCCCTATATGTACACTCCGGAGCATCTGGCCGAGAGCATCGAGAAAATAAAGGGCTATGCCGAGGAAGAAGGACGTGACCTTTCAGATTTTACTTTTGGTCTTTATATATTCAGTGGTGTGCACGAAGATCAGAAGATTGGTGTTAAATACGCATCAGACCGGCTTTCAAAGCAATACGCGCAGGATTTTAGCCAGCTAGTTCATCGCTATGCTTTGGCGGGTAATCCCGATTCTTGTCAAGCGCGGCTGCAAGAATATGTTGAGGCGGGTGCAAGTATGGTCTTTATTTCCTCCGCCTGCCCTGAGGACTATCTCGACAAAAATATTGAAATGATCGCCAAGGAAGTTATGCCAGGGTTTCGGTAAGCGATGCAGCTTAGGTCTTGAGCCAGAGTTGCAAATTCGATAAAAGCGCCAAAAAGTTGCAAATCATTGCTGCTGGCAGTGGGGTAAATGGTAAATATAGAGGCGAATAATGACTGAGGCCAAGAAATCCAGTTCGAGTGATAGCAAAAAAAGTAGCGCTAGCTCCGATAGTTCAGCATCGAGCAGTAGCTCTTCGAACGGGGGTGGTGGAAAGTCCCAACGGGACTCCATCGGTGGTAGCAAAGAAGTACATTACGGCTATTTTTCCAGTGTGCGAACGCCGGAGTATCGTAATGGTTGGGAAGCCATCTGGGGCAAAAAATCTAAAAAGAGTTCTGGGGGAAAGGCTAAGAAATCAACCGGACCGGTTGAGTTGAACTTTGAATTCGATACATTGCCCGAGAACCTCCAAGAGGCCCTGATGGAGCATGCCCGTAAGAAGCTCCGCCGCACCCCGAAAGGCTTTAAAAAGCTGCAGGAGATGAATGCAATCGATTGGAGCCTCTCTGTCCGTATCGATCCCTAAATAGGTGCCAATTGTTCAAAACCCCCTCATCACTCGATAGGGGCCGGTTTAGGGTTAAAGCGTTAGATGGCGATAGTAACGGGGTTCATTTGCCATCTGGCTGGTCTTTGGTCTGCTTCAATGATCGGGTAATAGGTTTCGTCTGCAATTAACAAAATTATAATCTACAGTCCTTATGGCTTGGCGTCAGCCAGCATCATACGCGATGCTTTTTCACCGATCATAATGGAAGGCGCATTGGTGTTACCGGAAGTGAGTGTTGGCATGATTGATGCGTCTGCGACGCGTAGTCCCTTTATGCTATGGACGCGGAGTTGATCGTCGACGACGGCCATTGGATCGTTGCCCATTTTGCATGTGCCAACCGGATGGTAAGTTGTCTCCGCGTTTTCCTTCACCCATTGCAAGAGCTCTTTATCGTCATTCATATTGGCGCCGGGTGTTATTTCTTCGGTAATGATGCCCTCAAGCGCGGGGGCGGTCATGATACTGCGGGTAATCCGCATCGCTTCCAACGTGACATCGCAATCGAGTTGCGCCGCGAGGAAATTAAACCGGATCGCCGGCGGTTGCTTGGCGTCTGCCGAGGAGATATGAATGCTGCCTTGGCTTTCCGACCTTAGGATATGCGTAAATGCGGTCACGCCGGATTCCTTGGCCAGTTTGAAATTCTCACCTACCAAGAACGGTACCCAGCCGATGACAGCGTTCGGTGCTTCCAATCCCTCACGCGTCCGGATGTACGCCCGCATTGGGGCCGCGGTGATGCCGAGCAGTCCCTTGTCCGCGAACAGGTATTTGAACGCTTCCCAGATGACGCGTGGGCCTCGGCCCTTGACGTTATAAGTGAGCGCCAATGATTTCGGAATTGTCCATTTCATCCGAGGTGCATAGTGATCTCTTAGATTTTCTCCAACCCCCTTCAATTCATGCAACACGTCGATGCCAAGTTCCTTCAAGCGTTCTGCTTGGCCAATGCCACTCAATTCCAGGAGTTGCGGCGAGTTGATCGAGCCGGCGCTGATGAGGACCTCCCGCCCGGCCTTCGCTTCACGGATATCATCTTCCACAGAGTATCGCACACCGGTGCATTGCTTGCCCTCGAAAAGAAGTTTCTCGGTCAGGGCGTGGGTCTGTACCGTAAGATTTGGCCAGTCCTTCGCGGGATAGAGGTAGCAATAAGCGGTGCTCATCCGGCGGCCGTGACGAATGGTAGTTTGTGACATGGCGATGCCGTCTTGATGTTCGCCATTGTAATCGGGGGTGCGGTTAATGCCGACCTGCTCCGCCGCGTCCATAATCGATTGGTAGAGCGGGCCCGTCTCAATACTCTCGTTGACTTTGAGGATACCGCCTCGGCCTCGGAAATTTTCGTCCGCCTTGCCCTCGTAGTCTTCCATATCCTTGAAGATCGGGAGGACGTCTTCATAGCTCCAACCGCGATTGCCAAGTTGGGCCCAAATATCGAAATCCTGTCGCTGGCCGCGGGTGAAAACCATGCCGTTGATCGAGCTGGAGCCGCCGAGGAGTTTTCCCCGGGGCACGGGAATGCGGCGCCCGCCGGAACCTTCGTCCGGTTCGGAGGAATACAGCCAGTTCGCCGCCGGGTTATCGATTAGTTTGGCAAAACCAATTGGTATGCGCGACCAAGGATGGCTGTTGCGACCCGCCTCTAATAGCAAAACAGTATGTTTGCCATTTTCGGCTAAACGGTAGGCGGCGGCGGCGCCCGCCGAGCCCGCGCCGACAACGATAAAGTCGTAAGTGTTCTCCGCCATTCGCTGTTTTCCCGAGTTATTGACTCTTTTAACGTAAGTTGAGGCTTGTTGAGGAAAATAGTAAGAATTTAGGCGGCGTCGGCCAGCACCATCCGTGAGGCCTTTTCGCCGATCATGATGGAGGGCGCGTTAGTATTGCCGGATGTGAGCGTTGGCATGATCGACGCATCGGCTACCCGGATACCTTCCAGTCCATGCACACGCAATTGGTCGTCGACGACATCCATCGGATCGCTGCCCATCTTGCAGGTACCGACAGGATGATAGGTTGTCTCCGCCGTCGCCTTCACCCAATCGAGAACTTCTTTGTCTGATGAGATATTGTCGCCGGGCGTGAGTTCGTCTTGGATGATGTCGGAGAGCGGCGAGGCTTTCATGATGGCGCGCAAGAGTTTTGTTGCCTCCAGCGTGACGTCTTGGTCTAGTTGAGCTGAGAGGAAATTGAACTTGATGGCCGGTGGCTGTTGTTCGCTGGCAGACGTGATGTGAATACTGCCGGTGCTTTCAGAGCGGAGAATATGTGTAAAAGCACTGACGCCGGACTCTCGATCGAGTGTAAAATTCGGCCCCATTAGGAACGGAACCCAGCCGATCATCGCGTTCGGCGCATCCAATCCATCACGGGTGCGCACGAAAGCGCGGAGGGGACCGGACGACATGCCGAGTAAGCCTTTATCCGTGAAGGCATAGCGAAGCGCTTGCCAGACCAACCGAATGCCCCGTCCGTGAACGTTATAGGTCAGGCCCAATTCCTTCGGCACGGACCAGCGAAAGCGGGGCGCGAAATGATCGCGCAAATTTTCACCGACCCCCTTCAATTCGTGCCGCACTTCGATACCGTGAGTTTTTAGGATATCCGGTTGGCCGATACCAGAGAGCTCTAGCAATTGCGGAGAGTTAATCGTCCCGCCTGAGACGATAACTTCGCGGTTCGCCATCGCGATTTTGGTCGCACCTTTCCTCGTATATCGGACGCCGGTACATTTTTTACCCTCGAGGATCAAGGCCTCGGTGAGCGCATTTGCTAGGATCGTCAGGTTTGGACGACTGCGTGCCGGGTTCAGATAGCAAAATGCCGTACTCATCCGGCGACCCTTGCGGATCGTCGTTTGAGTCATGCCGATGCCGTCTTGCTTAGCTCCGTTATAGTCGGCATTGTAATTAATACCAAATTCGCTTGCCGCCTCTATGATCCCGTCGTAGAGCGGGCCGTCTTCGACATTGTCACTAATCCTCAGCGGGCCGCCCGTGCCACGGAACTTGGCATCACCATCGCCATTATAGCTCTCCATATCCCGAAAGATCGGAAGGACGTCTTCGAAGCTCCAGCCCTGATTTCCGAATTGTGCCCATTGATCGTAATCCTGCTTCTGGCCGCGCACAAAGACCATGCCATTGATGGCGCTAGATCCACCCAGCAATTTACCACGCGGCACGGGGATTCTACGGTCGGCAGCACCCTCGTCCGGCTCTGATTCATAAAGCCAATTGGCGGCTGGATTATCGATAAGTTTTGCGAAACCAACCGGGATCGGTGACCAATAATGGCTTTCGCGACCCGCCTCGAGGACCAGCACTTTATGCCTGCCGTTGGCACTCAGGCGGTTTGCTAAAACTGCCCCCGCCGAGCCGGCGCCAACGATAACATAGTCAAAGATTTCCTTTTCCATCTCCGCCTCTCAAATTCGTTGTTCAATAAAGAAAGAGCTGAGGGCGCGAAGGGCAATACCTTTTATGCGCCGCCCAAGATCATTTTTGAGGCTTTTTCGCCGATCATAATGGTTGGCGCGTTGGTATTGCCAGAGGGTTGCGTCGGCATGATCGAGGCGTCGGCGACACGCAGTCGTTCAACACCGTGTACGCGGAGCTGATCGTCAACCACTGCTATCGGATCGTTTCCCATCTTGCATGTGCCTACCGGATGATAGGCCGCGTCGCCTGTTTCGCACACCCATTTGAGAAGTTCTTGGTCGTCTTGCATACCGAGGCCGGGTGCGATTTCATCGGTCACGATGCCTTCCAATGCTGGTGCTGTCATGATTTTGCGGGCCGTTCGTATGGCGGCAATAGTGACATCACAATCGATTTGTGAGTTAAGTGCGTTGTAGCGGATGGCTGGTTGTTGTGCTGGATTCCGCGATGCGATGTGGACACTTCCCAAACTCTCAGCCCGAAGAGCATGGGCGATGGCCGTGATACCCGAATCATCGGAGAGATTAAATTTTTCGCCAATCAAAAAAGGAAACCATGCGACGGTTGCATCTGGCGTCTCAAGGCCTGCGTGAGAACGAAAAAAACAGCGGATTGGTGATGAGGTTAGGCCTAGGATACCGGTTCCGGTGAACATATACCTAAATACCTGCCGGATCGGGCCAAGTCCTTTCATCTTTGCGTTGTAGGTCAGCTTTAGTTCGGCCGGTATGCGCCACTTCAAGCGCGGTGAATAATGCTCGCGCAGGTTTTCGCCGACACCTTTCAAGGCAGACACGACATCGACTCCATGCTGCGCCAAGAGTTCCGGATTTCCGATCCCGGAGAGTTCCAAAAGCTGCGGTGAATTGAATGCGCCTCCACATACGATAACTTCGCGTTTTGCACTTGCGTCGATACTGAGGCCGTCGCGCCGATACTGGACGCCCGTGCACCGCTTTCCAGTGAATAAGAGGCGTTCCGCCATAACGTTGGTTCTGATTTCCAGATTTGGACGCTTTCGAGCCGGGTCTATGTAGCAGTAGGCCGTGCTCATGCGTCGACCCCTACGGATGGTCGTCTGGCTCATCGAGATGCCGTCTTGGCGAGCGCCGTTATAATCTTGCGTCTTCTGTATACCGATTTGGCCGGCGGCCTCGATGATGCGGTCGTAAATCTCCCCAGTTTCAACGCTTTCGCTGACTTTGAGAGGGCCGTCGCGGCCTCGATAATTCTCGTCTGTTGGGCCTCGATAACTCTCCATCGCCTTGAAGATCGGAAGGACGTCTTCAAAACCCCAACCTCGATTTCCGAGCTGTGCCCAAGTGTCGAAATCCTGCGCCTGCCCGCGGGTAAAGATCATGCCGTTGATTGCGCTGGTCCCGCCGAGGAGTTTGCCACGTGGCACAAATAATCTTCGTTGACCGTTTCCATCTTCGGGTTCCGTAGAGAAACACCAATTCACAATCGGGTGATCGATAAGGCGGGAAAACCCCCCCGGGATGCGTGACCAGGGATGGCCTACGGGTCCGGCCTCTAAGACCAGAACAGTGTGTTTGCCGTCCGCACTTAGCCGATTGGCAAGCACCGACCCAGCGGAACCGGCGCCGATGACGATGTAGTCAAATGTTAATGCATCGCCCATATTTGCGTTGTGACCCTATGCCGCCGCCAACACCATCCGGGATGCTTTCTCACCGATCATGATCGAAGGCGCATTGGTGTTTCCGGATGTCAGAGTAGGCATTATAGAGGCGTCGGCTACGCGAAGCCCTTCGATGCCATGGACGCGGAGCTGATCATCGACCACGGCCATGGGGTCGTTACCCATCTTGCAGGTTCCAACCGGGTGATAGGTTGTTTCGGCGTTCTTTTTCACCCAGTCCAATATTTCGTCATCGTCCTCGATTTCAACGCCGGGCGCAATTTCGTCCGTCATAACTCCTTGCAACGGTCCTGCGTTCATAATACGGCGGGTAATCTTCATCGATTCCAATAGAATGTCGCAGTCTGATTGCGCGGATAGGAAGTTGAAGCGAATTGCGGGCGGACGTGCGGGGTCGGTCGATGTCGTATGAATATTGCCCGTACTATCCGAACGCAGAACATGGGTGATGGCTGTGACGCCGGAATCTTCGTGCAGTTTGAAACTTTCGTTTGCCAGGAACGGGATCCAAGAAATCGCAGCGTCAGGCGCTTCCAGGCCTTCGCGGGTTTTGATGTAGGCACGCAGTGGCGCGGCCGGCAATCCTAGTAAGCCTTTATCGGAGACCGCGTATTTGAGCGCTTGCCACACCAGGCCTAAACCGCGACCTTTGTCGTTGTAAGTCAATCCCAATTCGCGTGGGACCGACCATTTCATGCGAGGCGAGTAGTGATCGCGCAGATTTTCTCCGACGCCCTGCAGATCGTGTAGGACCTCGATACCCAGTTCCTTGATGCGTTCCGCTTGCCCAATACCAGAGAGCTCCAAAAGCTGAGGCGAATTTATCGCGCCGGTGCTGACAATTACCTCGCGATTCGCGTTTGCCTCGCGTGTCTGACCGCCGAGTTTATAGCGTACGCCGGTGCAGCGCTTTCCCTCGAACGTCAGGCATTCGGTCAAAGCATTGGCTTGGATGCGTAGGTTAGAGCGGCCACGTGCTGGATCGAGATAGCAATAGGCCGTACTCATGCGCCGACCCTTGCGGATCGTAGCTTGAGTCATGCCTATGCCCTCCTGTTTCGCTCCGTTGTAGTCGTTCGTATAATCGATGCCAACTTCTGCAGCGGCGGCGATGATTTTTTCGTAGATTTCGCCCTGCTCGATATTCTCGGTAACTTTCAGCGGGCCGTCGCGGCCGCGGAATTCATTGTCGCCATCACCTTGGTAACTCTCCATATCCTTGAAGATTGGTAGGACGTCCCGGTAGCTCCAGCCGCGGCAACCGAGTTGCGCCCAGGTATCGTAATCCTGGGACTGGCCGCGCACGAAGACCATACCGTTGATCGAGCTGGACCCGCCGAGCAGCTTGCCGCGGGGCACTGGAATGCGTCTTCCGCCGGATGCCTCTTCCGGCTCGGATTCGTACAGCCAATTGGCTGCGGGATTGTCGATAAGTTTCGCGAAACCAACCGGGATGCGTGACCAGGGGTGGCTTTCACGGCCAGCCTCCAATACTAGGACTGAGTGCTCACCGCTGGCGCTAAGCCGGTTGGCTAGAACCGACCCCGCTGAGCCGGCACCGACGACGATATAATCGAAAGTTTCGTCAGCCATATTACTCCTCCTCTTCTGGCCAAACTTCGGCCAGGGTGCGGAAAGCAGAAGCAGCAACCGGCCAGCCGGCGTAGTGGGCGGCGTGAATGATCATGGCTTCCAATTTCACGCGCGGCACACCCAGTTCTTTCGCCGCCTTCAGATGTATCTTCTGCTCGCCCTCTCGGTTGAGTGCAACTAGGATCGTGCAGGTGATGAGGGAGCGCTCCCACGTCTCCAAATCTTCGTCCTGCCAAAGATCGCCGAATACATTCTCAAGTGTATAACGCTGGAATTTCTTTGGCACCGGGAATGGTGGCGGTCCGTCTTTCAGAATGCGGCGGGCGAAGGCCTTACCTTTTTCGCGGCGGTCGTTCGAGTCGCTCATCGAATTTATCCTTTAAAATTAATACGAAGTGGGAGGCGTTTGAGGCCGAGGAGCCGATTGTTCGGGACCCATTGGGCCGGCCCTTCGACTTCGAATTCGGCAATGCGTTCGAATAGTGCGCCCAGGCCGACTTTAAGTTCCAAGCGTGCGAGTGCGGCACCCAGACAAATGTGCGCCCCGAAACCAAAACCGATATGGCGGTTCGGCGCCCGTGCGATATCAAAAGTGAAAGGGTCGTCGAAAATGCGTTCGTCCCGATTGGCTGACATTTCCCAGATGGTAAGTTTGTCGCCGGCCTTGAGCGCAGCGCCGCGGAACTCGGTATCTCGTGTCACGGTGCGGCGCTTATAGATTGACGGCGTGGTCCAACGCACGATTTCCTCAATGGCGGGACGCATTAAATCGGGCTTGTTCCGCAACCGATTCAACTGATCCGGGTGTTCAATAAGTGTCCGCAGTCCCGAACCGAAGGCGTTGCGTGTTGTCTCGGCCCCGGCCGGAAATAGAAGAATGAAAAAGTTGACCAGCTCTTCATCGGTCAGTTGACGATTGTTTTCATCGGTCAGGGTGGCGTGCACAATAGTAGAAAGGATGTCATCGGCGGGATTACGGCGTTTCTCTGAAATGATCTCGCGGGCGTATTCTTGGACCTTCTTGATGTATTCGATGGCGACTACGTTTGGTGAATCCGCCTCAAGTCCAAGCTCAATGAGATCGCAGAGATGGGTGCGGTCGTCCTGAGGGACGCCAAGGATCATGCAAATGGCCTGCAACGGCAGTTCGCGTGCAAATGCCTGCACGAAATCGAAACTTACCCTCTCCGGGAATAAATCAATCAAGGTATTGGCGCGTTCCTTAAGATTATCTTCCAAGAGGGCCATCGCCCGTGTGGTGAAGCCTTTATTGACGAGTTGGCGCAAGGTTTTGTGCTGTGGGTTGTCGGTGTAGTTCAACACTTTCCCGGCGGCGCGTTCATCCTTCAGGGTTGTGCCACCGCCCCTTCGTTGGCCACCGGTGTTGGAGGAGAAAATTTCCGGCGTACGAAACACTTCCATAATATCGTCGTAGCGGCTGACGACCCAGAACCCTTCACCGTCCGGACTTTTTGGTGTGGCGTCATGCCAGTGAACTGGGTCTTTATCCCGCAGCCAACTGAAGGTCTCATGCGGGAAACCATCGCCGAAGGCGAGATTATCCGAAAGGTCGACAATACGTCCCGGCATGGTGTCCTCGTCTGCTAAGCAGCGCTTGGCTGGATAGACGAAAGTATACCGGTCATGGCGCCACCCGCCACTTCGATCAATTCGTCCGGGGTGCGGTTCTGGATCGGATGCGGGACCCAGACGATGGCCGGCGCAAAACCAAGCGCCTTAGACTGCGCTATCGCCCCAGGCTTAAATTCAACCGTGGCGATGCTGCATCCGGGCAAACCGCGATTATCGAGAGATGCAAGGTCATGCAAACTGCACGACGTGCAAGACCCTCAATCGGCAAGGCCGACGACAGCTACGTCGCACCGCTCGATCATCTCTTGAAGGACAGCTTCGGGCGCGGGGCGTGTGTAGGTCGGTTTGCGAAAGCGCAGAACGTTCAATCCTTGGTCGGTAAGATTCTTCTCGATCGAATCCAAAAATTCATCACTTCGTTCTTTCGATATGGAGAGCAGACCGATAACCGCTTCCGATAGATCCTTGCCAGGTGCAAGGCGTTGGCGCAACACGGGCGATAATTCTGCCGTCGGGTCGCGCATCACGTAGGGTTCGTTCCTCATGTTCCCACCTCCTTGGATACAATCTTAATTTCTTCGACTTTTCGCTGCGCGGGCCAGCCGCCGATAATCGCGGATTGCCCGGCTCCTTTGCCGCCGGCGCGCACGATCAGTAGACCATCTTCTTCATGGAACTTATCGACAATTTCATCGGCACGCGACGGTTCGATCCCTTCTGGCACACCGTGTGCGCCCCGAATGAGATCTTTCCCGGGACGCTTGAGGGCCTCCCAGAGGGCCGCTTGAATTTCCGGGCGACCCCAACCGTTTTGCTGGTAAATCTTATAGTGGTCTGGACAGAGCACAAGAAGTGCTTTGGACCATTGGCAAGATTTTGGATGACATACGCTGAGAAGTGCCATCGCGAGTGATCGTGAAACCTCTGAAGGTGTGCGTGAGTGCCAGGCGACGCAGCCTTGCACACCATCGCCATGGAAAAGCGTGACTGTTGATGAACCGTGCGCCGATCCTCGCGAAATATTAAGTGGCATCCAGTCTTCGTCATCTTCATCTTCCGCGAAGCAGAACGTGTATTTGCCGGGGTTACCAAGGATTGATCTGTCGATCTCCTGGGGGATGCCGCCTCCCATATTGCGGATCAGAAGCTGTAGCGTCCGTCCGATGGATGCATTTGCTCGGTTACCTTGTCCGAGCGCATTACCTTTTGAATTCATACCGATGCGCTTTGTAACGGGACCGTTGACGATCACTACGGGTCCAGCAAAGCCGAGTGTTGCGAGCAGGCCGTGCATAGAGAATTCAGGTTTCAACGCGGCTTCAACAACAGCCAGGACGACTGGCATATATTCCGGCCTGCAGCCGGCCATTACCGCACTGATGGCGACTTTCTCGATTGTGCATTCCGCAAGGTTCGGTGGTATTAATCCGATGGTCTCGTCTGATTTGCGCGTTGTGCCGGACAACATCCGCGCAATTCGAAGGTCGGTTGGTGGGACGATGGGAAGGCCATCTGTCCATCCGCGGTCGTGGGCGACTTCCATGGGGTCGTCCATTTCGTTGACTTCGATCTCGCGTGATATGAGGTGCATTCCGCCGAGCTGAAGTGCGAGGCGTTCCGGCATTCCAGGTTCGACCGAACGCGATCCACAACCTGGCTTAAAGTCTGGCAGGCCGGCGCCTAATCCGTTATGTCCAGTAATGCGTCGCCATTCCGCCCGGTCCCAACCCTGGGTGCGTTCAACCTCGTCGCCGTCTTCGATACGAATGACTGTTGGAACAACCTCAATATTGCGGCGCCAGGATTCTTCGAGACCGCGATCGTCGCGGGCGCCTCCCGTTTGTTCAGGGAAACCGGGATCGTCTTGGCTATAGATCGTTACTGGCAAGGTAGCTTTCAAATCGGCCAGTACCGGGCCTACCATCTGGCAGGTTTCGCAATCGCGTTTGACGACAACCAGGAGTTCCATGCTGGTGGAACCTTTCTTTCAGTTGCGATCCCAATCGAATAGTGGCGTTTCCTTTTCCTTGAAACGGCGAACTGCTTCGCGGTGGAATTCTGTTTCTCGCACCAGGGATTGTCCCATTGCTTCCATCTCCAGTAGTGTGCGGAAATCCTGGTTGTAAGATTCATTGAGGATTGTTTTTGCCATCCCGATGGCGGCTGGCGAGGCCTCACAGAAACGGCGGGCGAAAGCCCGAGCCTCCTCCATTGCGGTCTCTTGGCCCACAATAGTGTGCACCAGACCGAGCTCCTTCGCCTCTTCGGCTTTCACGCGGCGCCCCGTAAAGACCAGTTCCTTGGCTACTTGCATACCAACGAGCCGCGGAAGGACGAAGAAACCGCTCCAATCAGGGATTAAGCCAATCTTAGCAAAAGCCTGCGTGAAGAACGCACGTGGTGTTGCGAGCACGAAATCTCCCAATAAAGCGAGATTGCATCCAGCGCCCGCGGCGGCGCCGTCCACGAGGCTAATGACTGGTAGCTCAAGATGGACAATATCATAAATGCGATTGTGGCCTGAGCGCATACGGTTGCGTTGGTCCATCGGCGTCATTTGGCGGTTGGCCATGCCTTTGACGTCGCCACCGGCACAAAACGCCCCTCCGGCACCCGTCATGATCACGGCCTTAACGTCTTCGCCGGCGCGTTCCTTGATATCTTCGAGCGCATTGCTGATGTCTTCGCGCATTTCTGCGCTGAGCGCATTTCGCGCTTCGGGGCGGTTGAACGTAATTGTCGCGATTTCGTCGGCGACGTCGTATTTGATGTGGTGATAGCCCATAGCGCTGTGTCCTTTATCCGGCATATATTGTTACAATTGAAATAGACCGGTTAATCCCAAAAAACGAGGTTAGGCGTCCCTAGCTGTGAATTTATGGATATGAACTAATATTAATTCTGAGATTTGAATAGAAGTATGGAGACACGATTATGGCACGCGAAGTTATCGAGAGCGGTGCTGCGCTTGGAGCGGACGTAAAGGGTATCGATTTTTCTCAACCGCTGAGCCCTGATGACAAGGCGTTCGTGCAAAAGGCTTGGAACGATCACCTTGTATTACGCTTTCAAGATCAGGACCTTGAGGATGAAGACCTGATTCGTATGGCGGACGCGTTTGGCGGTTCACAGGTGGCGGGCTCCCGTCAGTATTACCTAGACGCCGGCTATGATACAAAGTCGGGCCGTGTGTCCAGGTTGGCCGGAATCACTATCATCTCAAACCTGGATAAAGACGGGAAGCCAGAGAAAGAGAATTCAGGGACCGGAAGTAGCGAATTGTTCTGGCATACAGATAATTCCTATGTCGACAACCCGCCAAAAGGAAGTGTTCTCTACGGCATCCAGGTCCCAATTAACGGTGGTGGTGATACTTCCTTTGTCAATCAGTATGAAACATACAATGCTTTGTCGGAGTCCATGAAGAAGCAGTTGCTCAAGCTTCATATTCGTCACGATAACAGTCGGAATACTGCTGGTGGCACACGGCCAACGGCAAAACTGCCGCAGACACGTGAAGATGTGCAAGGCCCGATCCATCCGATGGTTCGCAAGCACCCGGATACTGGTCGGAATGCGCTTTATCTTGGGCGGCGATATGCATCACCTTCAAGCTATATCGTGGAACTGCCAGAGGACGAAAGTGAGACCCTCCTTGATGAACTATGGACACATTCGACACAAGAAAAATTTGTCTGGACCCAGATTTGGACACCGAAGGACGCCATAATGTGGGACAATCGCTGCACGATGCATACACGCAACAAGATTGATCACACCCAACCTCGGGAGATGCACCGCAGCTTGATAAAAGGCGAGCCTATTATTCCGGCAAATGAAATCTAGGCTCGATTATTTACGCGGCAGTTGGGTCGAGAAATATTTCGGTCGCGAAAAGTGTTAAGTCTTTTTTGTTTTACCTCGTTCGACCCGAACTGCCTTGGAGCTTGCTACATAAGAAAGACGCCTTTGCCGGTCGTTTGCGTATCGAACAGCTTGTAAGCTTCTTCGGCTTGGTCGAGCGTAAATTCGTGCGTAAAGAGTGAATCGACGTCAATTTTTCGATCTGCAACAAATTCCGCACAGTCCGCCTGGCCGCTCTTGCTGAAGGTCCATGAGCCAACGAGTTTCACTTGTCGCCTGAGGAGGTCGCTCGAAACATCGAGGGTGACATTTCCACCTTCACCAACATAACAGGCTGTACCCCAAGTTCGCACCGCTTGTACCGCTGCTCGACGCGCCTCTGAATTCGAACTGCAGTCGAGCGTTTTTTGGGCGCCTTCCCCATGTGTGAGGTCACGAATTGCATCCACTACGTCGTTCGACATGGGATCGATGACCTCGTCTGCCCCAAATTTCGTTGCGAGGTTTCGTCGTTCAGCACTGATGTCAAGTGCGATCACCCTTGCACCCATGGCTTTGGCTAGTTGTGTCGCGCTTAACCCGACGGGGCCTTGTCCAAAGATTGCGATGGTCTCATCACCAGCCAGGCCAAGACGCTTTAATGCCCCATAAGCGGTGCCCGTTCCGCAAGAGATTGCCGCACCCGTCTTGAATGATAGCGCCTCAGGCAATTTCACAATCGTATGGGCAGGCACCAACATAAATTTTGCATGTGCACCGTCTCCGGCACCACCATAGACAATGCTGCCTTCGAGACACATTTGTGACCAGCCGCCCCGGCAATGCTTGCAGACACCGCAGCCGCTATAGTGATGATCCATAACACGGTCGCCGACCTTTGCCTGCTCGTGCGGCACACCGGCGCCTATTGCGGCGACTATGCCGCAGGGCTCATGCCCCGCAATGTTTAGATTTTCTTTCCGAGGTGCACGGTACTGATGGAGGTCGCTACCGCACATCCCAGAAGCTTTTATCTCAAGGACAACTTCGCCCGGACCTGGCGTAGGATCCGGAACCTCCATTAATTCCAACGTCCGGTCGCCAGTGAAAACCACTGCTTTCATCGTAATACCCCCCTTATAACACCTATTCATAAATTTGAGCTTAATTGTCGCCTAAACAACTATGTGAGTGCCACCCTATACCGCGGAGGTTACTGGCCTAAATTAAAGGGACGTGCAAAATGGCCAACTCTGGCCGGTAAACTTTAGGATTATTGAAATGTCTAAGAACGGAAGATTGCCGCTTTCGCGATTTACAGTGCTCGACTTGACCGCCCATCGTGCCGGGCCAACCTGTGTTCGCCAACTGGCGGATTGGGGCGCCAATGTTATCAAGATCGAGGCGCCAGATCGCATCAATAAGGATAAGGGCGGTATTATTGGCGCTCGTCACGGGTTCGATTTTCAGAACCTTCATCGCAATAAGCGCAGCCTGACCCTGAATTTGAAGAGCGATGAGGGGAAGAAGGTTTTTTTCCAGTTGGTCGAGGAGGCTGATGTCGTTGTGGAGAACTACCGCTCTGCAGTAAAACATCGGCTCGGCATCGACTATGAACCGTGTTCGAAAGTAAATCCGCGCATCGTCTATGCAAGTATTGCTGGTTTTGGTCAAGATGGGCCTTATGGCAAGCGTCCCGGCGTCGATCAAATTGCCCAGGGCCTTGGTGGATTAATGAGCGTCACTGGTATTCCCGGTCAGGGCCCAGTGCGCGTTGGTATTCCGATTTGTGACCTAACCGCTGGCATGTTCCTGGCACAGGCGGTGCTAATAGCATTATTGGATCGCGAAGTAACTGGCGAAGGTCAATGGGTCCATACTTCATTGCTTGAATCCATGATTCAGATGATGGATTTCCAAGCCTCGCGTTACCTCGTAGATAGTGAGGTTCCGAGGCAGGCCGGAAACAACCATCCGACAAGTATTCCGACCGGTGTATTTGAAACGGCGGATGGGCACATCAACATAGCTGCGTCCGGGCAGGTATTGTTTGCGCGGTTTTGCGAGGCAGTAGGCCTGGAGAATTTGGTCGACGACCCGAGGTTCGATCGGGGAGGTGCACGTTCGGACAATCGCGACGAACTTAACGCCATCATCAATGACCGAATACGCCAGGAGCCGAGCCAGCATTGGGTTGATCTGCTAAATGAAGTTGGGGTGCCTTGCGGCCCGATTTACTCTGTCGACCAGGTCTTTGCCGACCCCCAAGTTAAACATCTGAAAATTGCCAAAACTCAGCGCCATCCAAAACTTGGTGACATCAATCTAGTCGGACAGGCAATCAACCTAACCAAAACGCCGGAGCCAGATGAATTCAGGTTGCCAGTGCCTGAACTCGGCGAACACACCGATTCTATCCTCGATCATCTCGGTTATGGAGAAGATCAAATCGCTGATATGAAGTCGCGCGACATTGTCTGACAACGCGCATCGACCAATTCAAAAGAAGGAAACGAAATGAAACTCAATACTGAGAAAATGATTGGCGAAAAGGAAGGTGGCATCGGCTGGATGACGTTTAACAATCCAGCACGCCGCAACGCGATGTCGCTGGAGATGTGGACGGCCGTTGAAACCATTCTGGACGAATTTGAATCTGATAATGATATCAAAGTTATCGTCATGAAGGGTGCGGGTGACAAGGCCTTTGTCTCAGGTGCGGATATTTCTGAATTCAAAGAACGCCGTAACAATGCGGAGGCCGCGGCGGAGTATGCGCGAATATCCGAAGGAGCGCGGGCCCGTTTGATGGGTGTTAAAAAACCTCTGATTGCGATGATTCAGGGTTACTGTCTCGGGGGCGGCATGGCTGTGGCCATGGCGGCAGATATGCGATTTGCGAGCGATGACTCGCAATTTGGTATCCCAGCAGCTCGGCTTAGCATCGCCTATGGATATGACGGGTTGCATAAGCTCGTTCATTTGGTTGGCCCAGCAATGGCCAGCGAAATTATGTTCACTGCTCGGCGAGTTGAACCGGAGGAAGCCCAACAAATTGGCCTCATCAACCGAGTTGTGCCAATTGCCGAGCTTGAATCAGCGGTGCGTGAAGTTGCAGATGCAATTTGTCGTAATGCGCCGCTTTCGATTGCTGCCTCTAAGCATACAATAGGCCAGATTCTGATAGACAAGGAAGACCGTGATTACGACAAGATCAAACAGATGTCGCAAATGTGCTTTGACAGTAACGACTATAAAGAAGGCCGGGAGGCTTTTATGGAGAAACGTTCTCCGGTCTTTATGGGAAAGTAGGTGCCATGGGGTCTTGGGGCGGTCTTTTAATACAGGATTTTGGCTAATGCCGCGGGTCTAAAATTTTGTGTACACGGCGGTTAAATGGGTTAAAATCCAGCGGGCCCGGTTCTGTCCGTCTTCTTTCCCTTGATGAAATTGGAGCGCAAACTGATTTTACTGCGCCTTATGGTTAAGACAGAGCAGACGCATATTCTGTGTACCTCTCTCTATAGGTCGCACCGCGATCTATTCTTCAGAGAGTTCTCTGGCCAGTTTTCGGGCTCGCGTTGCCTGTTCCAGCGCCATATTCGCACAAAGCCCGGTGTAGGCAGTTGGGTCTAACAATTCTTTGATCTGCCCCTTGGATAGATGCCCGGTGACCCGTTCATCGGCGGACAATAGGGCGTTGAATGGTTGGTCCCCGACGGAGGCTTCCTGGGCAGCATCGTAGACAATGTCGTGTGCGTCTTGGCGGCCAACATGCTCGCCAAGGGCCAGCATCATGGGCTCTGCCATTATCAAGCCATCTGTGAGGTCCAGATTAGCGCGCATCCGCTCCGGCTTGAGAACGATGCCTTCGGCCAAAATTCGCACACGTTCCAGTGTATTGCCTATCAGGGTGCAAACCTGTCCTTGTGCGTAGCGCATCATTAGTGATGTTTGGCGGTTTGCCTCGTGCTCTGTCATAATCGTCTCGAGCGTCAATGGTACCATGGTGCGAATTTGTGCGGCATAGGCCATGACGTCTTGAGAGAGATGTGGATTGCGTTTTTGTGGCATCGTGCTGCTGCCGACAGTGCCGGGGGAGATTGGCTCCTCGACTTCGCCAAATTCTTGCTTCATACCCATATAGATTTCATAGGCAAATTTGCCGCAGGTCGACGCCAGAAGTGCCAAAATCATTATGTGTTCTGCCAAATGGTCCATGATGCTCCTGGCCGGTACCGGCATCGCGGGCATGTTAAGATGGGACGCCATCCGAGCTTGAACCCTCAGGCCTTCTTTGCCGAAGGAAGCAACAGTCCCGGCGGCACCACCGAGCAGAGCTTGGAAGACCCTTGGTTCGCATTCGCGGAGACGTTCCGTATGTCGGGCGAACTCATCAATCCAGATGGCGACTTTCAATCCATAAGTTGCTGGCACGGCATGTTGCCCGTGTGTGCGGCCGGGGAGGGCCATGTCTTTTGACCTTTCGGCGAGATTGGCTAGTGCGCCGAAGATTTGGCTTAGTTGTTGTAGGTAGATGCGATGCGCTTTACGCAGCTGCAGTAGGTCCCCTGTCTGTGTGATATTTTGCGTTGTCGCTCCCCAATGGACGTAATTCCCGGCATCTCCGTCGCAGATGCGTGAGAGCTCCCAGATAAGGGGCACCAAAGTATGGCCAGTTTTTGTGAAACCTTCTATCAATCGCTTTCGGTCGAAGAGTGAAAGATCGCATTTTTTGACGATCTCTTCCGCGGCAACTTCGGGGATCATGCCGAGTTCCGCCTCGGCTTTGGCTAGCGCTGCTTCTACATCTAGCCAAGCTTGCCAGCGAGCGTCCTGTTCGAAGAGAGCCCCAATACCTGGGTCTGGCACGCGAAGTGATGTTGGGTTGCCTTGTTGCATGGATCGTCTCCCAAGCGAATTTCGATTATCCCTATTTGATATGCATCGTTGGCAGCGTGTGGCCATTCATTCTACGATAAATTTAACAAACCGGGAAATGAGGGGAGAAGTGGCTATGGCAACGCAAAAAATGGTCCAGGGTTCTGCGATCAATATGCAACTTCCCGATGATGTATTAGAAGGCATCTACACCGCGATGCAACGCATTCGGCTCTTCGATGAGATGACTCAGCGGTTGTTCGAGGAAGGTATTGTCAAAGGTACAGCCCATAGTTATGTGGGCCAAGAGGCTATTGCTGCCGCGGTTGGTGCAAACCTTCGCGTGGATGATTTTATGGCCAGCAATCACCGCGGCCATGGGCATTGTATCGCAAAAGGTGCCGATACCTCTCTTATGATGGCAGAGCTAATGGGGCGAGAAAGTGGTTATTGTGGCGGCCTTGGGGGTTCTATGCATATTGCCGATATGAACCTCAACATTCTCGGGGCCAACGGAATTGTTGGCGCCGCCATGCCGCTCTCAACTGGAGCGGGCCTTGCGGCGAAACTTCAAGGAAAAAATCAAGTCGTAGTTGCCTTCTTTGGCGACGGTGGCTCGAACCAAGGCGTTTTCCACGAATCTATGAATCTCGCCTCGGTGTGGAAACTGCCGGTGCTGTTCATTTGCGAGAACAATCAGTACGCGTTGAGCACCTCCTACCGTCAGACCACGTCTGTCGATCAGGTGGCGCACCGTGCCGCTGGTTATAATATTCCCGGTGTCACCATTGATGGTAACGATGCTGTTGAAGTCTATCTAACGGTACGCGAGGCGGTTGAGCGTGCGCGTGCCGGTGATGGACCGACTTTGATTGAAGCTATGACCTATCGTTGGGGCCAGCATTCAATGCGGGCCAACCTTCGGGATCCGCGGCCTGAGAAGGAGCATAAAGATTGGATCCAACGCCGGGATCCGGTCAAGCGAATTGAGAAAACAATCCGCAGTCAGAAAGCGTTTTCCCCGAAGCGGATGAAGGAAATTACTGCAATTGTCGAAAGTGAATTAAAGAGCGCAATTGAATTTGGCAAACAAGGTGATGAGCCGAGTGTTGGCAAAATGGTTGCCGCGGTTTATTCGCCACACGAAGCGCATGAGGAGCCCGGAACTGCTGGTGTGACGCGTGAACTTAGTTTTACTGAGGCTTTGAACGAAGCAATGCATCAGGAAATGGCTCTAGATAAAAGCGTATTCCTCATGGGAGAGGATGTGGGTGCCACCGGTGGGATATTCCAGGTGTCGAAAGGATTAATGAATGAATTTGGCGAGGAACGCGTCCGCGACACGCCGATCTCGGAAGCGACCTTCGTTGGTTGTGGCGTTGGCGCCGCAATTTCGGGAATGCGGCCCATCGTTGAAATTCAGATCTTCGATTTTATCGCCCTAACGATGGATATGCTGGTAAACCAAGCGGCGAAATTCCGCTTTATGCTTGGTGGTAAACCAAACGTGCCCCTGGTGGTGCGTGGCCCACAAGGCGGTGGCATCCGCTTGGCGGCGCAACATAGTCAGAGTCTTGAAGCATGGTTCACGCACGTGCCGGGCTTAGTAGTTGTGGGACCTTCAACCCCCTATGATGCCAAAGGCCTGCTGACCGCAGCAATTCGCAATAATAATCCGGTAATTTTTTTGGAAACCAAATTACTTTATTTTGAGGGCGGCAAAGCGCCGGTGCCGGAAGAAAGTTACGCCATCCCGATTGGTAAGGCTGACCTCAAACGCGAAGGCACAGACATCACAGTGGTTGCCACCATGGCGATGGTGCCTCGTGCACTCTCAGCTGCGCGTATTCTCGAACACCAAGGCATCAGTGTCGAGGTCGTCGACCCACGCACCCTAAAACCGCTCGATGAGGAAACGATTCTCAATTCGGTTAGGAAGACGAATCGAGTGCTGATAGTACATGAAGCGTGGACAACCGGTGGGTTCGGCGCTGAAGTGGCGTCGGTTATTGCGGATAAAGGCTTTGACTGGCTCGATGCGCCTATAAAGCGCCTTGGCGCCATGGATACGCCTATGCCCTACAACGACGAGCTGGAACGCGCCACTATTCCGTCGACTGAAAAGATTACCACGACGATTAGAGAATTAATGCGCTAGTTTAATGCCGTCGCCCTTTCCCCGATGCGCTGGAAGGTACTGTCTGCTCATTTCCCTCCGCGCTTGGTAATGGTTTGAGTACTGGGATAGCATCAGCCATGCGATCGTCGGGCAGTGGGAAATTTTTAGAAAGGATGGGCGGCATTTTCTTTTTCATAAATCTAAGGATTTGGAATTCACCCGGCGTCACATCGACCCATATCTCTGGCAGATAAAAAGGAGGCCTTGATGGGACGTGTACAGGATCAGGTAGCTGTTATAACTGGCGCCGCAAAGGGATTGGGTGAGGCAATTGCCCTGCGGTTGGCGGCGGAAGGCGCTAAGGTGATCCTGGGCGACATTGATGGTTCCGGCCTAGCGTCAGTTGCAAATGCTGTTCGAGAAGCTGGTGCCGAGGTGGTTACAGTTGTGGGCGACATTACCGAGGAAGAGCCAGCCGCTCAGTTAATCGAGAGCGCAATCGAGCATTTTGGTCAGATTGATATCCTGGTGAATAATGTTGGTGGGTCCCGGAATTCAAAAATTTGGCAGATGCCCGTCGAAGACTGGGACTACACAATTAAGCTTAATCTGCGTGGCACCTTTCTCTGCACCCGTGCGGCAGCGGCGCATATGCGAAAACGGCGCCGTGGTTCGATTATTTGTCTGTCATCCGGTGCCCGCGAGGGAACCCCCTGGACGGCGTATTATCAAGGTGGGTCGGCTTATTCTACCTGTAAGGCGGGTGTCCATGGGTTTATGCGTGACCTGGCTCTTGAGTTGGCTGAGTTTAATGTTCGCGTGAACTGTGTGGCGCCGGGTCCAATCGATACCGAACGCGCTGGTGCGACCTTGCGTAAGTTGAACGAGACAGTCGATTTCAGCCCGGACCGCATGACACCGCTTGGCCGCTTGGGTCAACCACATGAAGTCGCAAATGCAGTGCTGTTTTTGGCTTCGGATGAAGCCTCTTACGTGACTGGGCACACGCTCGCGGTTGCGGGGGGGCGCTAATCCGCCACCAATTTTCTTGTAGCGAACGGCGGCGCTGAATAGATTCGACGCACTAAATAATTTCATCGATTCAGGGGGTTTAAGGCATGGGCGAAATGATTAGGTTAACGGCGGCGGATGGCCATGAATTTGATGCGTATAAGGCGACATCGAGCGGAACGCCGAAAGGCGGCATTTGTGTTATTCAGGAAATTTTCGGCGCCAATGCGCATATTAGGGAAGTTGCGGATGGTTATGCCGCCGCAGGATATCTTGCGATCGCGCCAGCTCTTTACGATCGGGCGGAACGTGGCGTCGAACTTGGCTATACGCCGGAGGACATGCAGGCGGGCCGCGACTATCGGGCAAAGGTTGGTGACGAAGGGCCGGTGGCCGATATCACCGCCGTTGTTAAAGAACTCCAATCTGCAGGGAAAGTTGGGACCGTTGGCTACTGTTGGGGAGGAACATTGTCGTTCTTATCTGCGACGCGTATCGACGGTGTGGCGGGTGCTGTGATCTATTATGGCGGCCAAATTGTGCCATATAAAGACGAGGCGTCTAATGCCCCCCTGCTTATGCATTTTGGTGATATGGATGCAGGTATCCCGATGGAAGATGTTGATCAGATTAAAGCCGCGCAGCCACAGGCCGATGTGCATATCTATAATGCGGATCACGGTTTCAATTGTGATCATCGCAGTCAGTACGACGAAGATAGCTGTAGAGTTGCGCGCGATCGCAGCCTTGCGTTTTTCGCACAGAATATAGGTTAGCCCAATGGCTTTGAAAAAAGGTTTTAGGCAACTAGTTGAAATGGCTGAGGCGGAGATTGAAACCATAACCGTCGATGATGCTAAGAAGCTGGTCGAAGATGATGACACAGTTATCGTTGATCTTCGGGATATTCGCGAGCTTTGGAATTCCGGCACCATTCCGGGCTCGGTTCACGCACCTCGTGGAATGCTTGAATTTTGGGTGGACCCGGATAGTCCTTATCACCGCGACGTCTTCTCGTCGGGAAAGAAACTTGTGTTCTTCTGTGCCGCCGGATGGCGCTCCGCACTTGCCACCAAGGCCGTCCAAGATATGGGCGTTTCGCCTGTGGCCCATATTGGCGGTGGTTTTAGTGCTTGGATAGAAGCGAATGGCCCGGTGCAGGAAAAAGAAAAAAAATAGATATTAGTTTTGTAAAACACGCCCAGCGACCGCTGAGAGCTTTTCCATCAGCACTGGGTCTCTGGCGTCAGGCGCAGTGATCAATGCGGTATCGAGGGCGGTCTGGCAACCGGCATGGCATGTATCGGTCCTGGATGAAAGGCGTGGCACTATCTGGCGCACTAAGGCGCGGGCTTTGTCAGCGTTTTGCGTGAGAAATTTTATAACGGTTTCAACCGTGACGTCGTCGTGATCCGGGTGCCAGCAGTCAAAGTCGGTCACCATTGCAACAGTTGCGTAACACATCTCCGCCTCGCGGGCGAGCTTTGCTTCCGGCATGTTTGTCATGCCAATTACGTCACATCCCCATTGCCGATAGAGTTCGGATTCGGCGCGGCTGGAAAATTGTGGGCCCTCCATTGCAAGGTATCTGCCTCCGCGGACAATTTTAATATCACTTGCGTTGGCTGCATCAGCCAAGGCGTCGCCTAGACGTGAACAGACTGGTTCTGCCATCGAAATATGGGCAACGAGACCTGTGCCGAAAAAACTTTTTGCCCGCGCGAAGGTACGGTCGATAAATTGGTCAACAATAACGAAGGTGCCGGGTGTCAGGTCTTCCCGCAGGGAGCCAACAGCGGAAAGCGAAAGAATTTCGGTTACGTTTGCCCGTTTTAATGCGTCGATATTGGCCCGGAAGTTAAGCTCAGATGGCGGGATGTGGTGGCCGCGGCCATGGCGTGGCAAAAAGACCAGCTTTTGACCCTCGAGTTCCGCAAACATGAACTCGTCAGACGGCGCCCCAAAGGAAGAATGAAGCGGTCGCCATTCCACATTTTCTAATCCGTCAATTTCGTAGAGTCCGCTGCCGCCAATTATGCCGATGACTGGTGGAGTGCCTGGTTTTCCTATCAAGCGTGACCTCCTGGCTCACCCGGTGACAGGCGCGGGGCAAGGCTATTCCAAACATTAAGAAAAATCCCTCTTACAAAACTTATTGTAGTACGAGGTTTTTTTTAATTTATTTTTTGTGGCGGAATCTAGTGCACGTTGGCCCAAATCCGTTTCTTGACTGCAATCATCAACCCCATGAAGACAATCAGGAAAAGGACCACCTTAAGGCCCATTTCCTTTCGCTGTTCTAAATTTGGCTCAGCTGCCCACGCTAGGAAGGTTGTGACATCTCGGGCCATCTGTTCAACGGTCGCTTTCGTGCCGTCGGTATATTCAACAGCATCTTCCGAGAGTGGTGCTGCCATCGCTATTTGATGCCCGCCATAGTATTTATTGTAGTGCATGTTTTCCCCAACCTTCACGCCTGCCGGGGGGTCTTCGTATCCGGTAAGAAGCGCGTACACATAGTCCGCCCCTCCAAATTGGAAGTTTATCGGATACACCACAAAGTCCATGCCGAACGCTCGATTGTCGACAATGAGTGATAGGTCAGGTGGAAGAGCGCCGTTATTTGACGCCCGGGCTGCGTTATCATTTGGAAATGGGTTTGGGAACCTATCGGATGGACGTGCGGGGCGTTCAAACATTTCACCCTCGTCGTTTGGCCCATCCGTAACTTCATATTCCGCGGCAAGCGCCTTCACTTGATTTTCAGAATAGCCAAGTTGCATAAGATTTCGGAACGCGATGAAACGGAGACCATGGCATCCGGCGCATACTTCGCGGTAAACCTGCAGCCCTCGTTGTGTCTCAGCACGGTCGTAGCTGCCAAAAATTCCATCCCACGACCAGTCCTGGCGTTGAATTTCGATGTTGCCACCAGCAGCTTGAGTTGAACCTAGGGTGGTTATCATAATAAAAGCGGCAAGCAGGCTCAGGAGCAGTGTTTTTTTCATTACTTCTTCTCCATCTTTGCCGCAGCGGCGCCGGCCGCTGCACTTCCCCCGCCACCCGTTATAGGCTCACTAATACTTGTTGGTAATGGCAGAGGTGTTTCTATTTTGCCAAGGAGTGGCAACAAGATCAGGAAGTGGAAGAAGTAATAAGCCGTGCCCAGTTGGCTTAAGATAAGGTACAAGCCTTCGGCCGGTTTTGCACCGCAGTACCCCAGGATCAACAAATCGACAACCAAGATAAAGACGAACCATTTATAAATCGGCCGATAACGGCAGCTCCGCACCCGCGAAGTATCCAGCCAAGGTAGGATAAATAACACGCCAATCGAAGCAAACATCGTCAACACGCCACCAAGTTTTGCTGGAATGATCCAGAAGAAATCAAAAGTGATGGCCCGCAGCATTGCGTAGAAGGGTAAGAAATACCATTCCGGAACAATGTGCGCTGGTGTCGAAAGCGGGTTGGCTTCAATATAGTTGTCTGCATGGCCCATATAGTTAGGCATATAAAAAACAAACAATGCGTATATAAGGACGAATGCGACCAGCCCCACTGAATCTTTTGCCGTGAAGTATGGTGTAAATGGCACCGTGTCCGTTCCCGGCTTAACGTCGATGCCATCGGGGTTGTTCGACCCAACAATGTGAAGGGCGACCACATGTAGGCCCACGACGCCGAATATGACGAAGGGCAGCAAAAAATGCAGTGAAAAGAATCGGTTAAGGGTCGCATTATCAACAGAGAAGCCGCCCCACAGCCAGGTTACAATCGGATCGCCGATGATCGGTATTGCCGAGAACAGGTTGGTTATAACTGTCGCGCCCCAAAAGCTCATTTGGCCCCAAGGCAAGACATAGCCCATAAAGGCGGTGCCCATCATCAATAGCAAAATGAGAACGCCAAGGATCCAAAGAATCTCTCGCGGTGCTTTGTAAGAACCAAAATAAAGGCCCCGAAAGATGTGAATATACACAACGATGAAAAACATCGACGCACCGTTCATGTGAATATAACGGATCAACCAGCCGTAGTTGACGTCGCGCATGATGCGTTCCACGCTGTCAAAGGCATGGTCGACATGCGGCGTATAATGCATGGCAAGGATGATGCCGGTGACG
>PBOZ01000086.1 GCA_002724555.1 Rickettsiales bacterium | reverse complement strand
TAACCCGTATAGCAGCAGACAATATCTCCCTTCTCAATTTCGATACCGTCGACTTCGAGCATCCGCATGACATCGTCATAACTGACGGGACGACTTTCCTCGGCGTAGTGTTTCTTCATGTTGAGAAGGACTCCCCGACCCTGTACACAATGTTGCGCCATATGCTCAATGCCAAGGTTCCAAGCTCCAAGGTCGCCGTAGCGCGGCTCGCCGGCATCGTTAATCAATTTATGCCCGTTGTATTGAACAATTTCATCGACTCCGTCGCCATCCGCGTCAAACAACCCACCCATATGGCCAAAACTGTCCCACTGCGATGAATGCTGATTGTAGAGCAAGACCGCATCGTCCGAGACCACTTGGGTGCTGCCGGGATCAAAGGTATCGATGCGTAGATTGAACGCCGTATGCCCCTCTCGCACAACTGGTTTTAGAAGTGGAGGTTTGCGCCGCGGATTAGTCGCGTCCGTTGCCGGAACGTTGAGCGGTAGACTAAGACAAAAGCGTTTTCCCGTCTGAATTTCCTTTGCCGCTTTCACTGTATTTTCTTCCGTCAAGTAATTCAGGCGCCCCAACTGATCATCCGGCCCGAACTCACCCCAATTCGATCCTGGTGGCCGATTTTTCCATTTCTGTAGCATCGTTTTAGCTCCAATCTGGTTTCCGCTTCTCAACAAAAGCCTCAATCCCTTCTTGCGCATCTTCAGTGTCAATGATGTGGCAAATTGTGTCGACAACGTTCTCGATGGTTCGTCGGTACTCGTTGTCGTTGGCGCGCATGAAACTATCACGCCCAATTCGCATGACCGTCGGCGACTTCTTGGCCATGTCCTGCGCCAATTCACGTGCTTTCTCGAGCACTTGATCGCGCGGTACCGCGTAGTTCAACAAGCCTCTTTCGTATGCTTCTTTCGCAGCGATCGGTTTCCCCGAAAACAGTAGTTCGAACGCTTTGTGACGACCGATTTGCCGCGGCAAGTGAACATAATGCATGGCCGGAATGACGCCGACGTCGATTTCAGGATAGGACAGATCTATATCATCAGCAGCAACGACCATATCGCAAGAGACTGCCAAAGTGACGCCCGCTGCCCGTGCCGGCGCCGTAATGGCCGCGATGCTCGGTTTGGCTAATCGATATTGGGCGTCGTGCATCCCGAAGTAGAGCACTTCCAAAAAATTCCGGAGGTCGACACCTGACTTTCCGCGGATCATTTTTAAATCCATGCCCGCACTGAATGCAGCCTTGCAGTCACTCGTTAGGATGACCGCGCGGACTTCCGGATCATGGCGTACCCGCGTATAGGCGTCGACGACCTCTTGCGCCAATAGCATGTCGATGGCATTGACCGGTTCGCGAATCATCGTGATTTCAGCAACCCGGCCCCGTACTTCGTAGCGGATACGTTTATAGTTAGACATAAGTCGGCACACTCCCGAATTCTTATTGTTCTTTGCACCGAAGATATAGAGCAGCTTAGGTGAAGCAAGCAGCATACTGTATCTATCCCTACCATCAACGGATGGTCGGCGTACTATATATACCCCTCACGCTGATTTAGAGCTCTCATGACCACCGATAGTGCCGCACCGACGTCCTCTAACAGAGGCATCCTTTTGATGCTGCTGTCGCTATTCATGCTGACATGTTCGGATGCTACGACGAAATGGCTTGGCGCGGATTATCCTGCCGGCCAAATCATTTGTTTTAGAGCTATATTCTCTCTCATCCCCATCCTGGTCATGGTCGTTTTGCAAGGTGGCAAAGCGAGCTTGCGGATCGTTAATCGGCGCGGGCAAGCCTGGCGCGCATTCTTCTTCGCCGTCGGAACATCTTTAATTGCCATTTCTATGATCGTCCTCCCAATTGCCGACGCCGCTGCAATTCTTTATGCCGGGCCATTGATGATCACGGCCATCGCCATCCCCATGTTGGGCGAACGCGTCGGATGGCGCCGATGGACGGCCATCGCCATCGGTTTCGGCGGTGTGGTAATCATGCTGCGCCCAACACCAAATACAATTCAATGGCTTGGCCTTCTGCCACTAGCAGCCGCTTTTTGCAGCTCCATGCGCGATATTTACGCGCGCCGCTTGGCGGACTCGGAGAGCGCTAATTCGATGATGTTTTGGTCAGCTATTGCGACAATCCTATTGTCCCTCTTCTCCCTCCCTTTTGGGTGGACGACACCGAGCCTTTTAGATTGGGGACTTTTTATCATGGCCGGGTTTTTCATCGGTGTCGCTCATTACTTCATGATCGAAGCCTATCGGATATCCGAAGCTGCCGTCGTGGCACCCTTTAAATATTCGGGCATTCTGTGGGCCGTTATGTTCGGCTATTTCGTTTGGGGTGATATACCGGACGCCTTCATCATTTGCGGCGGCACGTTGGTCATCGCCAGCGGCCTCTATATTCTGCATCGCGAAACAAAACGAAAGCGAAGCTCATGAGCGCGCCACAATCCGCGCCTAACATTGGCATGTCCCCTGCCACCAAAGGTATTCTTTTGATGGTGTTGGCCATGTTCTTCATCTCAGTTATGGGTGTCGGCACTAAGTGGGCCGGGACTACCTATCCCATCATGCAAGTTGTGTTCATCCGGAATTTTTTCGTCCTGGCCGTTGTCCTCGTCATGGTCTGGAGAAAGGGCGGGGTCGAAAGCCTGCGGGTGAACAACCGGAAAGATGTTGGGCTTCGGGCATTCTTTCAATTCGGCGCTGCAACCTTCATTTCAACAACCGTTATCCTCCTGCCGCTGGCCGACGCCGAGGCACTGTTTTTTGCTGCCCCTCTGATCATCGCATTCCTTTCAATGCACTTCCTTGGCGAACGCGTGGGATGGCGACGAAAAACCGCTATCGTCATTGGGTTTATTGGCGTCATCATTATGCTTCGCCCGACGCCCGACTTGATTCAACCCGCCGCTCTTTTTGGAGTCGTGGCCGCTGTCTTTATTGCCATGCGCGATATCTGGACACGAAAATTACGGGAAGGTGAAACCGCGAATGCGATCATGTTCTGGTCGGAACTCGGAGTCATCGTCGGCTCCCTGCCTTTCGCGGTTTACGTCTGGCATCCGCTTACACTGCCTGACCTCGGCATTATCGCCTTCGCTGGTATTGTCCTAGGTGCCGCACAGTTCACTATGGCCATCGCATTCCTCACCGCCGAGGCGGCAACAGTGGCGCCATTCCGATATACTGTCATTCTACTTACCACATTGTTTGGTTATCTGTTTTTCGGTGATATTCCTGATCTCTTCGTCATCTGCGGTGTCGCTATAGTCATCTTGAGCGGCCTTTATATCCTGCGGCGTGAGACGCAAAGATCGGCAGGCGACACTTGAGCGTTACCCGCCTCTCGTCGCTCAGAGGCATAACCTGGATGCTCGTCGCAATGGGCCTCTTGGTACTTTCCAACGGGACGACAAAATGGATCAGCGCAGACTACTCAGCCGGTCAAATTATTTTCTTTCGGAGTCTTTTTGCGCTTATCTTCCTTATCCCTGTTGTATGGTGGAGCGGTGGATTTTCGACGCTACGCGTGACGAATTTGCGGGATCAGTTCCTTCGCTCCTTCTTCCATACGATGACGGCGGTTTTGATCGTCGCCAGCGTCATTATTCTTCCGCTCGCCGATGTCGAAGCGTTACTATTTTCTGCGATTCTGTTCACTGTACTACTTTCCGGGCCTCTCCTCGGTGAACATGTCGGATGGCATCGCTTGCTGGCGGTGCTACTTGGATTTATGGGCGTCGTCGTCATGCTGCGTCCGACCCCCGAGTTGCTGCAACCGGCGGCATTCCTCAGCATCGCGGCTGCGCTATTCTCGGCATTGCGTGATATCTGGGCGCGGCGGATGCGGGAGACCGAGACGACCAACGCGATGATGATGTGCGCCGAAGGCCTACTTCTTATCGCGATGGGGTTCGCCGCATTCACCGGCCTTTCCATCACAGAATGGAAAGCCGTCTCAAGTGACAGTTCATTTTTTATGGCAATGAATGGCTTGATTTTTGGCGGCGCTCAATACGCTATGATCCTCGCCTTTCGAAACGGCAAAGCGGCTGCAGTCGCCCCGTTCCGATACAGTGCAGCTATCTGGGCCATTTCATTCGGCTACCTCATGTTCGGCGACTTACCGGATGTATTCGTCATGGTCGGGGGCGTCATTGTGATCGCCAGTGGCCTCTACATTTTTCATCAAGAGACGAGAAGGATCGCAACATGAATACGGCCGGCCATCACAATTCACCAGGTCGCGGTATTGGGTTGATGACCGCTGGGCTCCTACTTCTTACGATCAACGATGCGACAGCAAAATGGCTGACCGACAGTTACCCCGTCCCCCAAATAATCTCGTTACGAGGCATTACAATTTTACTGCCTCTGGCACTCATACTTTACTTACGCGGCGGCCTGGCCGCCTTTAAACCTCATCGGATCCGCAACCAGGCATTACGCGCGTTGTGCTTTGTTGGGTCGACATTCTTCATCATTACTGCTCTCAGCTTGATGCCGCTTGCCGACGCCGTTGCTTTCACTTTCACAAGCCCTCTGATCATCGCTGCATTGGCACCCTTTCTATTATCGGAACATGTCGGCTGGCGGCGTTGGAGCGCCGTCCTCGTCGGGTTCGTTGGAGTTGTGATCATCGCTCGTCCGACGCCAGACGCGTTCCAATGGGCCGCCCTGGTCGCACTTGGCGCTGCCTTTTGGGGCGCCTTGCGCGATATGGTGACCCGTCGGATCAGCGCAGAAGAGTCATCTGACCTTATCCTTTTCTATTCGACGGCAGCCGTCATGACCGTCGGTGCACTTGCGGCCTATTTTTTTCCATGGCGTATGCCAGATACTGAAGATTGGGCGCTTTTCGCACTGCTTGGCGTGTTGAACGGCTCGGCCCACTACATGATGATCGAAGCCCATCGCTGGGCTGAAGCATCGGTTGTCGCACCCTTCCGCTATACGGCTTTGGTCTGGGCATTCATTCTAGGATACATTTTATGGGGAGACCTACCTGATGCTTGGCTTTTGTCAGGCTCCGCTTTGGTCGTCGCATCAGGTATCTATATACTTCATAGGGAAACACGCGCCAAACGAAGTTAGGAGCTCGATATGCAGACCGTTGAGACATCATCCGGTTCCATCGCCTACGACGTGACGGATCTATCGCCGTATTGGCGCGAGCCGCAAGAAACGATCTTATTCCATCATGGTGTCGGCATCGACATGGATATTTGGGCGGACTGGCTGCCAGTTCTATCCACCGACTTCCGTTGCGTTCGTTTCGATATGCGCGGATGCGGACGCTCTGCGGAACCGCCTGCCAATCATGATTGGACCATGGACAACATGATGGCCGATCTCCTCGCGGTGGCCGATGCCACAGGCGCTGAGCGATTCCATCTTATCGGGGAATCTGTCGGCGGGACCATCTCTCTCTATACCGCGATCAACGCACCTGACCGCACTCTAAGCGTCACCGCACTCTCGACCGGTCATCGCGGCAATTACATTCAGCAAGTCGGTGCCTGGCGTGAAATCGTCGAGAAAGAAGGGTTTTCTGCGTGGACCGAAAAAATGATGGCACACCGTTTCTATCCGGGTGCCGTTGACGAGGATGTTTACGATTGGTTTTCCGAAACACAAGCAGGTGCTAGTCCCGAGACCACGTTGGCCTTGGGGGAAATGCTGATGGCGCAAGACCTTTCCAGCGACTTGGAAAAGATCAGGTGCCCTGTCCTTCTCATTCACCCGGACTCCAGCCCATTCCTCCCTGTAACGACGTCGGCCGAAATCCACAGTCTCTTGCCGAATTCAGAATTGATGGTCATCCCCCATGCCAAGCATGCTATCGCTTGCAGTCACGCAACAGAAGGATCAATTGCCTTCATGGATTTCGTCAGTGAGCGGGTCATCTAAACGCATCTAAGAAGGGTCTACCTATGCAATATGAAAACATTGAATATGAGAAACGCAACGCCATCGCCTATGTGACCCTAAATCGACCCGATAAGTTGAATGCATTGTCGCCTGATCTGCAACTCGAAGTTCGCCATGCCCTGGAGGACGCCGGTTGGGAGGACGACGATATCCGGGTAATCGTGCTTAAGGCGGCCGGACGAGCATTCAGCGCAGGGTTCGACATTACGACATCACCGAAAGCGAACGCCGTCGAAAGACGCGCTAAATTTTTAAAGGGAAAGTCATTTAGCGCGTCCGGTTGGTGGGATGTTTTTTGGAACAATCCAAAGCCGATCATCGCACAGATTCAAGGATTCTGCATCGCGGGTGGATTAGCGACCGCCACCTTCTGCGACCTCCGCATCTGCTCGGAGGATGCGAAATTCGGAGCACCTGAAATTCGGACTGGTGGGCCATACATTCCCGCAGTGTGGCCCTGGGTCGTCGGCATGACCAAAGCACGTGAACTACTCTATACGGGCAACTTAATCGACGCTGAAGAAGCGAAGCGCTTGGATCTTGTCAACGAAGTGGTTCCCATGGAAAAGCTAGATGCAGCGGTTGAGCGCCAAGCCGAAACCATCGCAAAACTGCCCGCTGCAACGGTTGAATATAATAAGAAGCTTATTAACGCGTCTTACGAAATGATGGGGGTCCGCCAGGTCATCGAGCGGTCGATGGAACTTGAAGCAATTGCGTTGGCGAGCCGAGAATCTTCGCCTGAAATCGACGGGTTCAACAAGATACGCGAAAAGGACGGTCTAAAGGCAGCGTTGACTTGGAACGCAGATCGCTTTGTTGTTGAAGATGCTTGGTTTAAGAAATCTCGCGAACGCGGCTAATAGGGCAACCCGACATAATTTTCCGCCATCGCCGTCATCGCGGCTTTAGAACTAGTCAGATAATCAAGCTCAGCTTGCTGAACCTTGGCACTAAAACCATCGTCATCTAAAAGCCGGTGCATTAGCATCGTCATCCACCAAGAAAATCTTTCCGCTTTCCATATCCTACGTAAGGCTTTGAAGCTGTAATCTCGCAATCCAGATTCATTTCCGGACCGATAATAATCGATCAAGCCTTCGGACAAATAGTGTACGTCAGAGGCCGCAAGATTCAGACCTTTCGCGCCTGTTGGCGGGACAATGTGACCGGCATCGCCGGCCAAAAATAACCGGCCATAGCTCAAGGGTTCTACGACGAAGCTTCTAAGCGGTGTTAGGGATTTTTCGATCGAAGCCCCTTGTTCGATACCACCCGCCACATCGCTTGGCAGCCGATTGCACAGTTCTGTCCAGAACCGCTCGTCACTCCAGTCGCTGACTTCTTCATCGGCCGAGACCTGAACATAATACCTGCTGAGGCGCTCCGACCGCATGGAGCACAAAACAAAACCACGTTCATGGTTGCCGTAAATCAATTCATGATTGGCGGGCTTCGTGCGCGACAATATTCCGAGCCATCCAAATGGATAGACTTTTTCGTAGGTCTTCAAACTTCCGGGTGGCAAACACTGGCGGCCAACACCATGAAATCCATCACAAGCCGCCACAAAATCACATTCTATCCTAAATGTTTCCTCACCTTTGCGATAACTTAGCGACGGTGTATCGGTTGTAAGATCGTGCGGCATTACATCTTCCGCTTCATCCACTATCGTGCCGCCCATCGCATCTCGGGCTTCATACAAATCACGAGTCACTTCAGTCTGCCCATATACCGTCACGATCTTACCGCCCGTAAGTCCTTCGAGATCAATTCGTTCCATCCGACCACCGAACGCCAGGTTGACGCCTGCGTGAACTTGTCCCTCCCGGTCAAGCCTCGCGCCGACATCAATGCGGCGCAACGTATCTGTGAGCCCCTGCTCCAGTACTCCCGCACGAACGCGACCCATCACATAGTCGCGCGTCTGCTTTTCTAAAATGACGCTATCGATCCCATTTACATGAAGGACCTGGCTCAACAACAGGCCGGCCGGTCCGCCACCGATGATGCCGACTTGCGTCTTCATATTGCTCCCCCTTCTAAAACTTTCTATCCTCATAGTTTTTCGCTATGCGGGATAGGTCAACTCCAATTGCGAATCCACGTGACCACCTGCATGTCAGGGTCTAAGCATTCAAGATGAGACCAGCAATACATATCAATGCACCCTGGCGTGCGGAAATTCGGGCGACTTCGCGACTTGCCGGACCTCTTGTTATCACACAGCTGGCCCAATTCTCCCTTAGCCTAACCGATACCATTTTGATTGGGCGCCTGGGTGGAGAAGCCTTGGCAGCCGTGGGTCTCGCATCGACTCTCTATATCGTCGTGTATTTACTGTGTATGGGAATTCTCGCCGCCGTCCCACCATTAGCGGCGCAGGCCTACGGCGCTCGAAACCCCCGACTTATGCGCCGGACAATCCGCCAAGGACTTTGGATTTCTGTGATGCTCGGCATATTGGCCATAGGCGCATTATGGCCTGCGGAACAGATTTTTCTGATATTGGGCCAGGCACCAGATTTAACCGCCGTCTCGCAGGAATATGTGCGCGCCGCAATCTGGGGAATCACGCCCGGCCTTTGCGTCATCGCAATGCGCGGTTTCATATCTGTAATGGACCGTCCGAACTTCATTCTTATCGTCATGTTGACGGGCTTTACCGTAAACGCTCTGGCTGATTACGCCTTTATCTTTGGTGTGTGGGGATTCCCTAAACTAGAGGTCATGGGTGTTGGGCTGGCAACCACATTCACGAATTTCGCTATGTGCGCCGCCATTATGTTGATCTCGATGAAGGCAAACAGATTGCGCCGCTACAATGTACTTGGACGTTTTTGGCGACCGGACTGGTCCGTATTACGAGACATTTTAAAAGTTGGCCTGCCAATTTCCGCCATGATCATGATGGAGCACAGTTTATTCGCGTCCGCGACATTTATGATGGGCAACCTTGGAACCGCCGAAGTCGCGGCACATACCATTGCGCTTCAGCTTGCGGCGACAAGCTTCATGGTTCCACTTGGCATCGGCCAAGCGGCTGTAATACGGGTTGGCTTGGCAGTCGGACGGAATGATATCGCGGGGGTTCGCCGCGCGGGTTGGCTAGCAATCGGATTGGGTTTTGCCTTTATGTTTGGGCCGGCTGTCTTATTCGCCATCACACCAAAGTTTCTGATTGGATTATTTCTCGATATTGGAGATCCAGCGAACGCTGATGTTTTGGCATTGGGAATTTCCTATCTCCTGATTGCCGCGATATTCCAACTCTCAGATGGAATACAATGCATTGCGGCGCATGCCTTACGCGGCCTATCCGACACACGTGTTCCAATGCTAATAGCAGGCCTGTCCTTTCTGGTGATCGGCTTTCCCTCCGCGTTCTATACCGCCTTCTATACGCCTCTTAGAGGAGATGGAATTTGGTGGGGACTTTTTATCGCGCTTAGTCTTGTCGCGGTCCTACTCAGCATGCGTTTCCATCACCAAACAAAAAAGCAATTGAAATGACCAAAGCGTCAAAACGCGAAAGAGCGGACAAAGTCTTAGTCACGAAGGACTTAGCGGAAAGCCGTACCCGGGCGCAAGCAATGATCATGGCTGGTAACGTATTTATCGGAGAGCAACGTGTCGACAAACCAGGCGATATGATACCGACAGATGCAGAAGTGACGGTTCGAGGACAGGAACACCCATGGGTATCACGCGGCGGGATGAAACTGGACCACGGCCTAGAGCACTTCGCGATTGACCCGTCGAACTGCACCTGTATCGATGTTGGCGCCTCCACGGGCGGGTTCACGGATGTCTTATTGAGAAAAGGCGCGGCAAAAGTATACGCCGTCGATGTCGGGCGCGGTCAGCTTGATTGGAGTTTACGTCAAGATGATCGCGTGACCGTTCTTGAAGGAACCAACGCGCGACATCTGAAATCCGATCAAATACCTGAAGCTCTAGACCTGGTCGTCTGCGACGCGAGTTTTATAGGACTGGAAAAAGTGCTGCCTGCATCTCTTTCTCTGGCTAAACCCGGTGCACGTTTAATTGCGTTAATAAAACCTCAATTCCAAGCCGGCCGAAAAGACGTCGGTAAAGGCGGCGTTGTCCGAGACAGCACCGTTCATGACCGCGTCTGCGAAGAAGTTCGTAATTGGCTCACAGACTTGGGATGGCATGTAATAGGTATTACCAAGAGCCCAATTACAGGTCCAAAAGGCAATGTGGAGTTCCTCATCGCCGCCCAGAAATAAACATTCGAGATTAGTTTGTAATCTCGAATACCGCTCGAATAATTGTCGAATTACCGAAAAGCAGATTGGCATGCATGTGATTTCCAATAATTGGAATTTATTGCAAACCCAATCCATAATGAAAATACCTGTGGGCTAGCTCCACCTCTACGATGGGAGACCAGAGTGCTGAAACTTTACTATAATACCGGCCCCAATCCGATGAAGGTCGCGCTGTTTCTCGAAGAAGCAGAACTGGAGTACGAAGCCATCCCTCTCGACACGAGAAAGGGTGACCAACACCAAGCAAACTATTTAGCCATAAATCCGAATGCAAAAGCGCCTACGCTCGTCGACGACGACACCGTCATTTTCGACAGCAATGCGATACTAATCTATTTGGCGGAAAAAACCGGCTACTTTGGTTCAGGCACCTCATTGGCAGAACGAGGCGAATTGCTCTCTTGGCTCATGTTTGTCGCAAGCGGTGTCGGGCCTTATTCGGGCCAAGCCGTTCATTTTAAGGTCTATGCACCTGAAGAATACCCCTATTCGCTAAATCGGTATGACTTTGAGGCGAGACGGCATTTTCAAATTCTAAACGAACGCCTCGCAACCCGCCGTTATATGCTTGGAGATAATTACACACTCGTCGATATGGCGGTTTGGGGCTGGGCACGTATCATAACACGGGTAATCAACGAAGAAGCAGCCCAACAAATGGTGCATCTCAAACGTCTGGTGAACGAGATTGATTCGAGATCCGCAGCGGGAAAAGTGCAAGAACTGCTGGCGCGCCACTCTTTCAAGACCGACATGGATACAGAAGCTCATCAACATATGTTTCCGAGCAACGCTCCCTTATTATCGTAATAAGAGGATATAATTCCTGTTAATGGGGAATCCTTCCACGATACGAAAAAGCCGAACGTTTGGGCGGCCCGGCATACCAGCATCGCAAATCTTTGGATAGAGACGTATCCCTATCCTGGCACAGGGCTCAACGAATAGAGATTAGGGAAATACGCAATCAAAGGTGACGCGCTCGGCACCAACAAATCGCCGATGCCGGTCCAATTCTGCTTCGAGAGCGGCTATACGTCCTTTGCCACGCTTGACGCCGGCCTCCAGCCAGATATTAGCGACGCGCAGCGTGCCCTTCACATGCTTCATATCCATCCGTCCGATAAAACGATCGCCTTCCAGCAGTGGAAAGACATAATAGCCGTATTGTCGTTTCGCGGCCGGTACGAAAATCTCAATCCGATAGTCGAAGCCAAATATTCGAAGACAACGTTTACGATCTCTAATCAATGGATCGAACGGCGACAAAACACGCAATCGACCCACTGGTTTAATGGCATCGACACATGTATCCGGCAAATTCGGGACTGCAAACGACCTAGTTGGCCGTCTTTCATCACTATTCTCGATAAGTATTTCCGTCAATCGACAATCCTTAAGCGCGCTTCGGCACCACGCCGCGGCTTCCGCCGGGGTCACTAAATCCCAAAAGGCAGCAATTTCACCGGAGGTTGCAAAACCAAGCCGTTCGATAGCTGAACGGCATGCCCAGTCGATAAAAGCGTCCTCGTCGACCCGCTCGTTCAAATACCTTTTCGGTATGACGTTCTCTGAAAGGTCATAAATCTTTTGGAACCCATCACGACCGGAAATCGCCAGTTTCCCCGTCCGCCAATGGAATTCTAAGGCCGTTTTTTCCGGATGCCAATCCCACCAACCACGGCCCGTCTTTCGCTGCGAGCCAATATCACGGGCCATGGTCGGGCCGTTCCGGCCAATCATTGCGAGCAACTCTTCAAAAATTTCTTCAAAGCCCTCGTGCCGTGCTTTTCGCCAACGGTCTAGCAACACTTTCCGATCACGCGTGAAGCGATAGCGCCAATAAGGATAAAACTCTACGGGGATGATGGATGCATCGTGCGTCCAATGTTCAAAAAGCGCCCGTTCACGCTCAAGCAATCGGGTCAACTGTTCCGGCCGGTAGGTCTGGTTGCGCGCGAACAGAATCATGTGATGCGCACGCGCCACTGTGTTGATACTGTCAACCTGAACGAAGCCAAGTGATCGTATTATTTCCAACAAGCTGTCGTCAGACAGTTTGGCATGAGGTGGCGCGCACAAACCGTGGCGCTCCAAAAAGATGTGCCGTGCGTCTTGATTGGATATGATTGGTAAATTGTGCGACATAACGTTCTACACCGAACTATTCGACAGCGAATCGAGTTCGGTCAACACGAACTTTCAATTCCACCCTTGACCTCTCGGCCGCCTTGCAGACAATCATTGCCATGGGATACAGAGTCGGAGTTGATATCGGCGGAACGTTCACGGATTTCTGCGCTTTTAATGAAGATACGGGACTCGTGCATACGCTTAAGGTTCTGTCGACGCCCGACAATCCGGGACAAGAAGTCGTCGACGGTATTCGCGCGCTTGAAGCGCGCTACGGGGTCAAACCGTGCGACATTATCTATTTTACACATGGCACGACTGTCGGCGTAAATTCAGTCATTCAACGCAAAGGCATCAACCTTTGCCTTTTCACAACGGCAGAATTCGAAGACGTACTCGAGGTCGCACGCCTGAAAATGCCCGATCCGTATGACTTGTTCTCCCGCCGCGCGGCACCGTTGGTCAGCCGTGAAAAGGTCTTTGGCGTGAGAGAGCGTATCCTTTTCGATGGTTCGATTGATGAGCCACTCGACGAAGACAGCGTGCGCACCGCAATTCAAGGCGTACGTGAAATCGGTGGCGATGGCATCGTAATCGCACTCTTGCATGCATACCGAAATCCAGCACACGAGCGTCGGGTCGCTGAAATCGTCAGCAGCGAGGCGCCAGAACTCGCTGTAACCTGTGCCGGGGACGTCTGGCCCGTCATTCGTGAATACGAACGAACTATAACTGCTGTGGTTGCCGGATATGTGCAACCGCGTGTCGCCCACTACCTGAGCGCCTTCCAAGATGCTCTGAAAAGCGCCGGTGTGCCGGCCGAGCCGATGCTGACCAAATCAAACGGTGGCGTGATGACCGCGGAACTCGGCAAGACCGAATGCGCCCAGATGCTACTCTCTGGGACCGCATCCGGCGTCATTGGGGCTGCGAGCATCGCCCGCGGTGTTAAATCCGAAGCGAGTATGAGCCTGGATATCGGTGGAACAAGTGCGGACGTCGCAATAATAAGAGATGGCGCTCCCCAGTACGGCGTTGGCGAAATGATCGGCGAATTTCCGATTCATATTCCAACCGTCTCTGTCACATCAATCGGCGAAGGTGGTGGTTCCATCGCTTGGGTCGACCCCCAAGGCGTTCTCAAAGTTGGGCCCGAAAGTGCCGGTTCCACTCCAGGGCCTGCCTGTTACGGCCGCGGCGGCGATCGTCCCACGATCACCGATGCGTTCGTCATCAACGGCTTCCTCGGTACCGCCGCGCTCGGTTACAGCGCCGTCGAAATCGACAATGCCCGAGCCGAAGCTGCCATCAATACGGTCGCTGATTCGCTCAATCTCAGTCGAGAGGCGACTGCTGAGGCTATAATCCGCGTCGCGGTCTCCGGCATGTATCTCGAAGTCAGTAAACTTGTCTCGCGTCATGGCATAGATCCTCGCGACCTAGACCTCATCGCATTTGGCGGTGCCGGACCGATGATGGCATGCTTTCTTGCGCGCGAACTCGGAATGCGGCGCGTAATTGTGCCGGCAGCGCCCGGCGTGCTCAGTGCTTATGGTGGCGTCATTGCCGATGTACGGAATGATTTCATCCGGACGATCTACACTGACTTGGATGATACGATAATCGCACATTTGCAGAACAGCCTGAATGAATTGCGTGAGCAAGCGCTTCACTGGCTGAAGGTCGAACAGGGATTTGACGGAGAGGCGCTCCTGACCGTATCTGCCGACATGCGCTATCGTGGTCAATCCTACGAAATAGAAACGCCACTTGAAGCATCTTGGGTAGAGAGCGGAGACACGACGGCACTTGCAAACGCCTTTCACAAGGAACATGCCCGCATCTACGAATGTGCGGACGAGACGGCTGCACTACAGGTCATTAATTTACGCCTAATCGTGACCGGCATCCCGCCGAAGCCGGAAATTGCAAAGCTCGAAGAAAGCTCAGAGCGACCCAAGCCTGTCGGAGAAACACCGATCTATTGCGACGGTGAACCCATGACAGCTCAGGTCTACCAGCGCGCCGATCTTAAAGCCGGGCAACGATTCGACGGGCCAGCCATCGTGACGCAGGACGACACCACAACATGCGTGCTCAATGACTACACGGTTAGCGTCGATACACTCGGCAATCTCATTTTGAATTTGAAGGCTTGAGCTATGGCTATCGATAAAATCACGCTCGAAATCTTAAAAAACCATTGCTGCGCGGCTGCCGAGAGTATGGCGTACACGCTCTACCGGACCGCCCATTCCACCTTCGTGAAAGAGACTGAAGATTTCACCACAGGCCTGACGACGCCAGACGGTTTCACCTTCGCAACGCCGACAGAACTCGGCGCCACTTGGTTCGTCGGTATGAACTACGGAAACGTCATCCAATCAATCGACGATTACGAAGACGGCGACATCTGCATCACCAACGATCCTTATAGTGGCTTCGTCTGCACCCACACACCTGACATGCACATCTGGAAGCCAATCTTCTATGAAGGAGAGATTGTCTGCTTTGCCGTCGGCCATATCCACAATACGGATGTCGGCTGGGCGGTTCCCGCCAGCCTGTCACGGACCTTATCAGAAGTGCACCAAGAAGGTATCCGGATCCCGCCAACCAAGATAATGCGACGCGGCGAGTTCAATAAAGATGTCCTCGACATTCTCCTAACTAATGTCCGCATGCCGGAACAAAACTGGGGCGACCTCAAGGCGCAAATTGCGGCGGTTCACACAGGCGACCGGCGGGTCAAAGAGATGATCAAGAAGTTCGGAAAAGAAACCTACCGCAACGGTATCGAAGACCTACTCGACTATGCAGAGACGCAGGCCCGGTCAATCATTTCGAACCTACCGGATGGTGAGTATTTTTTCGCCGATTATATGGATGAGGACGCCGTCGACGGCTGGCCATGCCGGATTGCACTCAATCTAATCATTGAAGGTGATGCCTGCACATTCGATTTTTCGACTAGCGACCCGCAACTGGAATCCTCGATGAACATCCCGACGGGCGGGGAAGAACGGCACGTCATGATGCTCGTAGGACTCGTCTATGTTCTCTATACCCTCGACCCGACTCTGTTCCTAAATTCAGGCGTAACGCGGGTCTGTCGCTGCATCCTCCCGAAAGGCACTATCGTCAATCCGGAATTTCCAGCCGCTGTTGGTATGCGCACCTTGTCATCGATGCGCCTGCAAGAAATTACCTTCGGTGCATTTGTGCAAGCTGCCCCTGACCGTCTCCCCGCTTCCCCATGCAGCGGAGGACCCATCATGAACGTCAACAGTGTCGACAACCGAAGTGGCCGACGTGTTGTTGCTTCCATTGGGCCGATCTCGGGTGGTGCCGGCGGCAATCCAATGGAAGACGGAGCTGAGGGCTCGGGTGCCAATAGCTCATTCCTAAAAAATACTCCTGTCGAGATCAACGAAGCCGAAGTGCCAATAAAACTACTTCGCTACGGGCTGGCACAGAATTCCGGTGGCCCCGGAAAATATCGCGGTGGGTTAGCCACCGAAATGCGTTTTCAAGCATTTTCACCCAACACAAAGATCACGGCGCGAAACCGTGACCGGACGCGCTTTCGTTCATGGGGCGTAATGCACGGCAATGCTGGCGCCAATTCAATCTTTCTGCTAAATCCCAGCAGCAATCATGAAGTCAATCTCGGGAATACGGACGTGCTAACGATTGGACCCGGCGACGTCATTCATGTGGCGTCAGGTGGTTCCGGCGGGTGGGGTGACCCTTTAGAACGCAATCCAGATTCGGTCGTACGGGATGTCAAAGCTGGCTTCGTCACGCCAGACAAAGCCGAACAGGATTACGGCGTGATACTGGAAAACGGTGGCTACGACGCTATCGCAACGGCGGATCTGCGACGACGCCTCGCCCTCGAGCGCGAGCGTAGTTTCTATGATTTTGGACCAGAACGGGATGCCTTTGAAGCTATTTGGAATGAAGACAACTATCGCGATCTCACCGAGCTGCTGGAAGAAATGCCGGTTCACTGGCGATTTTTCCTGAAGCACCGGATGTTCGAAGCAGTAGCCGACAACACCGGCACACCGTCAGGCTCCCCTCTCACAATTCGCGACCAGTTCGAAAAAATTGCTTCCGAATATCCCGAGCTGTCGCACAGTCTTGGATAGCCTTTGAAACTTAAAAATGAGTTATGCTCATGCCTCGTATCAAGGAACTTGCTCACACGGTCATCTATGTCAGTGACCTCACGACCTCTCGGGATTGGTATTGCAAACACCTCGGCATGACCCTCGTCATCGACAGTCCAGAGCGAAAAGGTAGTTTCCTCTCCTTCGGCGAAAGCGACCATGACATCGCACTATTCGAGAACCCAGTGGCCGCGGGTGAAGAGACGATCCACCACATCGCCCTCCGGTTCGACGGCACACCGAGAGAACTCGGCCAATTTCGGCAATCCTTAATCGACGAGGGCGTCGACGTTCATCGTACCGTCGATCACGGCATCTCCTATGGTGTTTATTTCAAAGATCCCGATGGCCATTGCTGGGAAGTATTCGTCGACCGAGAACGCCCCGAAGCCAATAGGATCGAAGCCATGCGCACTACCGGCGCCATGGCGGAACCGGTAAATCTAGAGACTGTCGACGCATAAGCCAAAAACCTTTTTCTAGACCGTAACGATTTATTTCCACTGCACACGGCTAAACGCGAGGGTCGAACAGTAATAGATATCGCGGTCGCACCCAGCTGTTAGAAACATACCGTTGGCGACACGGGAGCCGAGGCTGACCTCGCTCAGAACTTCTCCCGTAGGGATATTCACTACAATTAGTCGGTCGTCGCCCGTTCGATAGTCATTGATCACTAGTTCGCCAGTGTCCGGAAACACAACAGGCTGCATGGACGGGCGAGCATCGACATGCCAGGCGACCCGGAGCGCGCCATCAGCGGTGGCAATTCCCGCAAGTCCGCCATTAATACTATCCCAAGCGATACAGATGTTATATTCCGGCACATTCACCGGCGGCGCGATGATACCACCACCCGGCACGTCAAAAGGGGCGATCGCATCAATGTCACCCGTTTTAAGGTCAACTTTTAGAAGTCGCTGCGGTCCAGACCATGGCGCACGGCGCCGCCAGCTCAACATCGCGCTAGGTTGTTCAAAACGACCATTCGGATGGACGCCATAAATTGCCCTAAGGCTATCGATATCTCCGTTGTCCATCAGCCAAAGCGCACCATCCGAAATGCAACCGTCCCAGGAAAGGCCCTGCTCCCCACTTTGAAGGCGGTATAATGGTGACCAATTGTGATCGACCGAAAGTCTGTTCGGCTCAATCAGAATTCGCCACACGCGCTCTATTCCTGGTACGTAGATGAATTCGCCGTGATCGGTCCGGTCACTGGCAATGCGCCCCATGGACCCTTCGGGTAGTTGAAGTGGCTCGCCCAGCACTCCCAGTGTTTCTGGGTCGAGGCGCGTGATCGTCGAGGCCCCTTGCCCGGCCAAGCGCAAGTCTTTCGTAACCAAACTACCATCGGACAAAATGAGCATACCGTTGTGCGCCTGATCGACTGGCAACACCCGTTCTGCCACAACTTGGCACTCGGGATCGAGACGATGCATATACGAACCATTGACCTTGTAAATGTCGCCGTTTGCATGAGCCGCAATGGCCCCGCACCAAACATGGTCTCCGCATGGTAACGGCGGAGACTCAACCAACACACTCAGCGTCTCGGGGTCGAGACGCTGCAACCATCCGAAAGGCGGCGGCCCGGTAAAGGCTGGCTGTGTGCCCCCCATATACAGCTCTCCCCGTCCCCGCCAAACGGTCATGACGTTCCAACGACCGTTGGTAACAGTTGTTACTAAAGGTTCCGCATCACGGGCATTAAGCCCGCCTTTTGCAGCCTTTTGACGACGATTCCCACCGCATTCCACAGGCCAATGAGAAGGATAGTAACCAGGAAGCGTATCGGCTCGGTCGAGGTTTGTCATTTATGTGGACTCAAATCACGACCCGCGCACCGCTCTCGCTCGAATTGTAAATAGCCTCCTCAATACGCAAGTTCGTGAGGTATTCCCTAGCGGTGTTCATGGCGGGGGCACCGGCGAGTACATGTTGGACGACATGGTGCAATGTCATATAGACGCTATCACCGGCGAAGCCCTTATTCTCCCAATCGTACTCGACGTCGGTTTCCACATCGTGGCCGTGCTTACGCAGGAACATATGACCATCTCCGTCAAGGCGCAAAACCGCCTCTGATCCTTCAATGAGCATCTCACCCATAGTAAGCCGTCGGTTCTCAGCCGCGTGATCAACCAAGCGATTGCCATCGAACAAACCTCGTGCACCGTCGCAGAACTGGAATACGATATACCCGGAATCTTCGCCCCTAATCGCCGGGTTAAACTGGTTAAGGTCCGCATAGACGGATTCAACTTCACCCATCAAGTAGCGAAACACGTCAACGAAGTGGATCGCCGTCTCGTGGACTAAAAACCGTTCCATCGTTTGAAAATAAGGCTGCCTATCTAGATATGCCTCCGGCCCTTGACCGTCTCCCGGACGCATACGGAACGAAATCTGGTAAATCTCTCCGAGGCTGCCTTGGTCAATGAGTTTACGTGCCTCACGATGCCATGGTTGAAAGCGAAAATTCTCGTGGACAATCAGAGACACTCCCGCGTCCTCCGCCAACGCAGCCATTTCTTTAGCTTCTTGAAGACTTCTAGTGAATGGCTTCTGACATACCACCGCTATGCCCCGCGACACGGCGGCCTCAATAAATTCCCTATGAGTGCTCGGTGGCGTCACGATATCCAAGAGGTCCGGCTTTACTGCGTCCAGCATGTCAGAGACAACGGCATGCACTGTTTGGATATTGAAACGGTCCGCTATATTACGTCCGATCGTTCCATCAAGCGTGCAAAGTCCAATAAGATCAACATTTTCAATCCGGCTCCACGCCTCGTAATGGAACTGCGCAAAATATCCAGTGCCCACCGTCGCTAGTTTAAGACTTTTTGCCATTCTTTTACGTAGTCGGCTTAAGTTTGTAGCTCAACTATTTTCTATGCCGGTTGTCCAATCGCACTTTCCTTAATTGGCCAATGCAAAGCCGCAGCCATAAAGCCGGCACACGCAGTCAAAATCCAGATTAGGTCATAATTTCCCGTGAGATCAAACAGATAGCCGCCAATCCAAATTCCAAGGAAAGAGCCTATTTGATGCGACAGGAAACACACGCCAAACAACAAGCCCAAATTCGCTGGTCCAAAAATTTTAGCGATGACCCCACTAGTCAATGGGACTGTGCCAAGCCACAAAGCGCCCATCCCAACCGCGAACGCCATCACGGAATACTCCGATTTGGGAACGATAAAAAAGATCAAAATAAAAATGCCCCGCAAAATGTAATTACAAGCCAGCAAGTTCTTCATTAGGAAATGCGTTCCCATAACCCCGTGAAAATATGTGCCGATCATGTTAAAGAACCCAACCGTCGCAAGTGCAGTTGCTGCGAGTGTTGGTATGTCAATGTGCGTGGGTAATCCACAGTTCAGTAAATAAACCGGCAAATGCACGCCAATGAACGCAACTTGAAAACCACAGGTAAAGAAACCAAAAGTTAGAAGGACGAAACCTGAATGAGCAACTGCATCCCGTAAAATATAGGATAAAGCCTGCGATGGATTGGTTGCTCCTTCAGATGGCGTTTCAACAGGTTTTTCGACCATCGGAATGGCGAGGGGAACCAAAATAAAAGCCAGTGCAGCCATAGAGAGAATTGAAAACTCCAAGCTGTCATAAGTAATCAACCCTTGTGCCAAGGGCACGATGGCCATCTGCCCAAACGATCCGCCCGCTGATGCAATGCCTAATGCCTTGGGCCGCTGTTTCTCATCGACATTTCTGCCAATCACACCCAGCACAACTGCGAAAGTGGTGCAGCTTTGGGCGATACCAATGAAAATTCCCGCACCAAAAATAATCATAATCGGGTTTGAGAACGCTATCGCGATAATAAGTCCGAGACCATAAAGAAGGCCACCAACTACGATAACGCGTCCGGCACCTTGGCGATCCGAAATCGCCCCCGCAACCGGCTGTGCCAGTCCCCAAAAAAGGTTCTGCAAAGCAATTGCCAAGGAAAGCATTGTAATGGACACGCCGTGTTCAGCCGATAATGGCTGCATGAAAATACCAAAAGTATTCCGCACACCCATCGCAATAGTGATGATTGCAGTGCCGGCGATTATCATCCAGGCCACCTTAGAGATGCTCAAGATAGCTTCCTAAATATGCTTAATTGTAATTACCTACCTGCCCTATATAAGACAGTAATTTGGAAATAAACATACGTTCGGCTCAAATGAAAAATGATGCAGATTGGATGTGATTTCCTCCTCGCTTTCGGCCGTGTTTCGCCTACTTACTAACCCAGACTTGAACCCCGAGGAGACAATCATGTCCGACCGTTATGCTAAATACGATGCCTTTGACATCGACTATCCAGCAGATCGCGTGCTGCGTATCACATTCAATAATCCGAAAACATACAATTCGCTCGATGCGAAAGGTCATAACCAGATCACTTATATCTGGAAGGACATTGATCTCGATCCTGATATCGATGCAGTCATCGTAACCGGAGCAGGCAAGGCATTCTCCTCCGGCGGCGACTTTGGCATGATTGATGCCAACATCAACGATGAGACACAACGCATTCAAGCATGGAAAGAAGCCCGGGACCTTGTATACGGCGTCATTGACTGCAACAAGCCAGTGATTTCGGCTATCAATGGCGTTGCCGTAGGCGCCGGCCTTGTCGTCGCAATGCTCGCCGATATCTCGATCGCTGGCAAATCTGCACGTATCGTTGATGGGCATGTTCGCCTTGGCGTGCCAGCCGGAGACCACGCAGTGATTTGCTGGCCGCTACTCTGCGGTATGGCAAAAGCGAAATACTTGCTTATGTTGAACGAGCCGGTGAACGGTGAGGACGCCGAAAAGTATGGTCTTGTCTCACTCTGCGTCGAAGACGATCAGTTGGAGGCAAAATCACTCGACATTGCCAAACGTCTCGCCAACGGCGCACCGAGCGCAATCCGTTGGACCAAGTATGCCCTAAATAATTGGTACCGAATGATGGGGCCAACCTATGACGCGTCGACTGCGCTTGAGATGCTAGCATTTGCTGGTTCCGAAGTTAAAGAGGGGCTCAAGTCACACCTTGAGAAGCGTCCTCCGGAATTCCCAAAAGGGTCACCTGTCTAAGTGATACAATTCGGGTTAAGCCCGGATACCATACTCGTCATCTCGTTGGCGTTCCTGCTAGCCGGCCTCGTCAAAGGCGTGGTCGGCGGCGGGCTCCCGGCGGTTGCAGTGCCCATAATGGCAAACGTTATTGCCCCAGCAGTCGCCGCTGCAGTGACCTTGATGCCAGTAATAGTGACAAACTTTTGGTTGCTCCTCCAAGGGGGCCACTTCAAGGAAGTATTGCACCGCTATTGGACTTTCTTACTACCACTCGCTATAGGATCACTTATCGGTGCGCAAATTCTGGTGACTGTGCCACCCGCCACAATGGCCCTTGTTATTGGGGGGTTCGTAATAATTCTAAGTCCTTTGCCCTTTATTCCAAAGAGCTGGGCCATCCCTGAACACACCCAAAAATGGCTAAATCCCATTGCTGCCGGAATAATGGGCATCGTAGGCGGCGCAACGGTTATGCTTGCACCGGTCATCGTCTATTTCGTTGCTTTACGGATCGATAAGGATCTATTTGCTGCATCAATGGGCGCTGTCGCCCTATCTAGTATGGCGCCCCTCTTTCTAAGTCTTGCACTCAACAAGTTCATTGGCCCTGATGAATTGATGATCTCAATTGCTGTGCTTGTCCCAGCCCTCATCGGAATGAGGGCTGGGACCTGGCTTCGCGACCACATTTCGCAGTCGGGTTTTCAACGTGTCCTGTTTGCAGCATTACTCGGGATCGGGCTGAACCTCGTATTCAAAAGCCTTAGCTGATACCGACCCTTAAACGATTTGATTATATAGATCTGTTTGACCACGCCACAGGCGGTCTAAATTTTCCAAGAGAATATCGATGACATTCTCTTCATAGTGCCGCGTTTCCCCAGCGGAATGAGGCGTCAAAATAACATTATCAAAATCCCAAAGCGGGGATAAGTCACGGAGTGGCTCCTCAACAGTGGTATCAATGCCAGCGCCAGCGATCTGGCCGGAGTTCAACGCCTCAATTAACGCCGCTTCATCCACACAACCACCCCGTGCCACGTTAATTAGATACGCAGACTTATCCATTGCTTCCAGAACCTTAGCATCCACAATATTCGCAGTTTCATTCGTCAGTGGGCATGTCAGTGCGACAAAATCCACTTCGCCCCATAGTGACGGTAGTTCGTTTGGCGGGTGCACTTCATCTGCAATTCCCCTAATCTCCGCCGTATTACGCCTGACACCAATCACTTTCATTTCGAAAGCCCGCGCCAGCCGAGCGAGACGTGATCCAATCGCACCCATGCCAATGATAAGAATAGTACGTCCGGCCAGCTCGTCCTCACGGGCCGATAAGTCCGAGATCATGCCCCGCCAATGATGTTTGCGTTGATTATCCCGTGCATAGTGTAGCTGTCGTATCAAACCTAACATTAACGCCATTGCATGATCGCTAACCGCATTCACGTTGACGCCACTGGCATTGGCCAGGCGCACTGCGTTCCGTGATATCGCGTTCTGATTGAATTGATCGTAGCCGGCCGCACAGACTTGAACGAAACGTAAGGCGCCTAAATTCTCGATAAATTCGTTACGCCAAAAGCCGGAAACCACCAACGTACTTGCTTCTCCAATATGTTCCAATGTTTCTTCCGGAGACCAAGTCTGAAAACAGGGGATACCCGTTCCACGCGCCTCAAAACGCTCCGCAAATCGATAAGCGGGATGAGCAAAGTGGATTTTAGTATTTTCTTTTGTCGTAAAATCAGTCATTGAATTGCCTTCAAGCGTCCGAATTTTAAAGCTAATTAAAAAACCAAGGTGTTACCAGTTAGGCGGTATCCAGGTGGTTTCCGCATCCAGAGGATAAATCGGCCTCTTAAAGCCCTGCCAATCGAAATTCTCAAGATTTGGTGATGTAAGACCAGGCGCATCGCACTCGAAGATTTGTTCCGGTTTGAAATAAACGGAAAACCCAGCCCGAAAGTGGCCACGGGATTTGACAATTACCGTTCGTGCCGAACTCACACTCACACCAAATTCCTCGAAATGGCCAGGATCGAAACATTGCTGTCGTATTGAGATTACTACAACGCATACTGTGCCAATCCGGAGAACCGCTGTAGGCCCAAGGTCAATTGCCATTCCAGCACGAGAGCCCGGATCACGCCCAATTATCTTGCCATCCGAGAGATTGAGGATCTCAGCCTCCGCGGTGAAGGGTTCTGAATACTGGCTCGTTTCAACACGGTTGAAAGTTGCATCAAATTTATCACCAACCCGTAAAGCGTGTGCTTCCGTCGCCAACGGTGCATCGAAAAAAACGCCGAGAATGACACCCTTCGCCTTCGCCTCATATAGCCCTTTTAGCAACCAGGTCGTATTGCCCCGGCCTCCACCTCCAGGATTGTCTGCCACGTCGGCGATGACCACAGGCGGTTTTGATAAGTCCATGCCAAGGTCAACCGCCATTTCGATGCAAGATGAGAGGGATGTCAATTCTGGCAGCAGTCGGTCACGGCCCTGCCAAACCATTTCCGCCAAATCCCGACAGAGGCCCTCCGCACGTTGTTTATCACCTCGTGTAGTCACGATAAAACTCATACCATTAAAGGGCGTGTCTCCGTAAGTGAAACCGCCGAGAATGGAGACATTCATCACCACATCATCAATGTGTGTCTGTCCATAACGAATGGCCTCCGCATAAAGGCCCGACGCCGTAAGTTGTTTTACCTGGGGCGCAACAATCGGGAGGCGAATAAAGGCTACCTCTGGACGAACGCCGTTCAGTAGCTCGTGCATCACATGCGCGCACTCTCGTCCACGGTCCATTTGGTCTATGTGTGGGTTCGTTCGATATGAGACGAGTACGTCCGCCATCTCTACCATCTTCTCCGATACGATCGCATGTAGGTCAAGCGCGGAGATAATTGGGATTTTTGGACCAACTATCTCGCGGACCATTTCATAAAGTTCACCATCTGGATCAGGGTGTTCCGTCGAAACAGCGGCTCCATGTTGCGGAAAGTAGACACCATCGACAGGCATCGCTGCCAAAAGCCGCTCACGCATCTCTTCTCGCAACTCTAGAAAAAAAGAATGCTCGATTGGTCCTGCTGCGCCTTCATCGGCATAAACCAGTGGCGCGGGCGTCCAGGGCCCCATATCATCCATCTCGCGAACAAAACCGCTCAAAGAGGCGCACGCCTTAGGATGCGAGCCCCGAGCATCGTTTATTAGTTCCTCGTCATACCCGAGAAACTTTTCGGCAAAATCTGCACGCCCAACGGGCGGCGCAAACCGATTACTCTCAAGATGAACACCAAGAATGGCAATTTTCGGAGCATTCACCATTTTTTTAACTTCCGCGACGTCATTACAGTACCTCTTGCTTCGAAATCAACTTCAATAGCAAACTCGTGCATGTCCAAGCCCCAAAAACAATCCGAGTGGATGCGCCGTCGCCTAGCTCAATCTAAAGAGCGTTCCAATAAAAAGCGTTGGAAGCCCCCCAAACAAATCCGTGCGATCGTTTCGACGGTTATCTTCGGATCAATTGCTTGGATATATTTTTATATCCAATTTGGTAGCTATCAAATCCAGTCATTAGAAGAATTTGAAAGATATCTCCAAGGCGAAAACCTCCATCAGAAATACGACGTTATGCGCATCACCTGGGATTGTGGTTCATTGCGCACACAATACCAACGGAAATACTTGGGAAAGGACCAGAAAAATATAACCCAAAATGGTCATACATTGGTTCTTACCAGACCTGCTCTAAGCTCAACAGAATTTGAGCAATGGATCGAACAAGCCCAAAAAAATCTGGATTTTAGTCGAGAACGCCGGGTCACAAGTCCAACCAACCTCACGACAGCGCTCATCGTCCGACTATTCAACAAATTTGAATTTAAAACTGACAAATTTAGTCGCACGATAATCAATCACTACTACCTAAAATGTGACACTTAAGTTTGGGCATTAACATTTATAAATTTTCAAAAAATCTATAGTAATAAAACTTTATTTATAAATATCATTTTTTATTATTTTTGTAATTTACGTAATTATTTATATTAATATATCTTTCTATATTTAATTACATATGTTCTTTTAAAATTTTTAATTCATCTACTGTTTCAGGATTCACCAGAGACGATAAATCCCCCGCTGGTTCACCAGTAATAACAGACCGGACTACCCGCCGCATAATCTTCATATTACGTGTCTTCGGTAAGTCAGAGACAAACAGAATATCACGAGGTCGATAAGAACGACCCAACGCATCTGTGACTGCTGAGGAAAGCCGTACCCGAAGCTCCTCATCATCCTTGACACCTGGCATCGGCACACAGACACAGCAAAGGGCCGTGCCCTTAATGTTATCTGGCACACCAATTACCGCCGCTTCAGATATGCTGCCGGTTGACATCAAAGCACCTTCGATTTCAGCGGGGCCAGTCCGCTTACCAGAGATATTCAGAGTGTCATCAGAGCGTCCTAGCACATACCAAAATCCATCCTCATCTCGCATCGCCCAGTCG
>PBOZ01000085.1 GCA_002724555.1 Rickettsiales bacterium | reverse complement strand
TATCATGGTCAAGGCTTGGCCCAATGTAGACACGCATTGGCCAAACTTCCTCATCCTTAGGATATCCATCGGGATCAATAGCAGGGTCAGGGTCACAATTTCCTTCTCCTCCTCCATGTCCATTACCACAAGGAGCACCTCCGCCACCAGGCCAATTTACGCCTGCCATGTCTAGATTGACATAATTAGTAACCTCGACATTTGGATTATCTTCCTTGACCCATTCATCAGTCCAGTAATCACTACCTCTCTTACCACCTTCTTCACCAGACCATAGGCAGAAAACCATTGTGTTCCGCGTGCTATAACTGGCCATCGCTTCTGCAACGGTTAGCACCATGCTCGTTCCAGCTGTGTTATCATAAGCACCTACTCTAGTGCCGTATGTTCTTCCAAAAATATGGGGGTCTAGTAAAGCAGCATTCACCGGGGGCGCAATGTCAAAGTGAGCCCCGAAAACCATCCACTTGTCAGCATCGATTTCTCCCCATCTGTATCCACAGACATTGTATGCTTCTGGATTTTGAGCACCGGTTTCTGTCGAATCGTAAACGAAACGTTGTGTGATAACTTCTAGCCCGAAACTATCTAGAGTTTGAATTAGATATTGCGCAGCATCTTCGTATGCAGCATTTCCTTGTCCTGCCCACCTATCCAAGTAACCTACCGCGCCATCAGCAAGGTCTGTAGGGTCGGAGGTTTCATCAGATAGCATCGACAGATAGTTGTACGTAGTTCTACCATTTACTATACCTGTGGAATGCCGCCCTCCGTCGGACTCAGAATAGGCGGCTGCATTCATCCTCTCAATCGAAAGACGAAGTGACAAAACATCCCCGCCATTGTCATTAGAGGGCAATACTGCATCTAAGGAAGTGTTAGATGATACTCGAACGACTCCCTGATTCCCATTACTTTCAAATCCATTTCTAGAATACCAAGTTCTCCATGATTCTTCGAGATCTCTTATAGGCCAGTTTTCTCGGCCAAATTCTCCAATCAAAACAACGGCTGTATCTGTTCTTGGTGGGGCCAAAACAGTCAGTTGAACAGATTTTCCAGCTTTGATATCTATCACAGTTGAATTTTGTACAAATCCATTTTCTGGATTCAGTATTAGGTATGGAATAAACGCGGCTAGATCAGATTCAGCAGCAATAGTAATCCCTTGAAAAACTCCTCCAGTCAATACAGCAGGAGTGATTGTAACATCGCTTTCAGAAATAGGAGGGGGGCCATCCTCTCCAAAGCAGCCACTAAGCGGGGCGAGACAAAATAGCAAAGCGAGAAATCCCGCCACTATAGGTCGCTGCATGCCCCTCCGTAGAAGCAACCCCTTCTCAATGCTACTATTAGCCGATAAATCAAGAAAACAAAGGTTTGATAATCTTCTAAGTTCAATTATTACATGAGAATAATGGTAATGACAGCCCCACTTATTCACGAAATGCTGAGAAAAAAGAGATGTTATAATGGCGCTTGCCGACCAAAAAGAACCCGTTATCTATGGGCAAAAATGGTTAGGTCTGAGCAAGATGACAAAACACCCGTAATCGAAGGATAATCACAATTCGTTAGGCACTGGCGTTTGGTCCATGTGCAAGAAGGCATAGACTGCCCACCACGTAACAATGTCCCATGAGTGGACAAGATTGTTGATTCCAGTTGAATCCTCTGTACCCATATACTCAATCATAGTCTCCATAGTATCACATTCACGGTGATAGCATGGATATCCATCTACCAAACCATTCCACCCTAGAGTAGCAACACCAATGTTCTGGAATGATTGATGGTCGCTTCTGGCAGTAGGCGATTCGTAAATTGCCACAGTATCTTCGTAAATGTCTCCCCAAAGAGGACTTTCTCCATCTGCAAGCCAAGCCTCCCTGCCACGTTCAATTTCGTAACCAAGATCAAGAGCATCCGCACCAATCCATTCTGCTAGATAGTACATGCCAGGTTGGTCTATGGCATCTCCAGTTCCATCCGGACCTAAGTAGACCGATAGCGCGTAGTCTCCAGGATAATTGACTCCAGCCATGTCCAAATTGAGATAGTTGCTAACTATAACGCCGTCTGGCAGGTCGTTTGCGAACGATCTAGATCCCCACAAACCTTCTTCTTCAGAAGACCATAAACAGAATACCATAGTTCGTCGCGCATCGAATTCTGCGAGTACACTAGCTGTTGACAAAACCATACTTGAACCAGCAGCGTTGTCATAGGCCCCGTGCCTAGTTCCGTATCCGGGAATGCCAATTTCGGCACCAGGCGTGTAAGCTACTGGAGGTGCAATGTCAAAGTGCGCCCCAAAAATTAACCATTCATCAGGATAAACAGAACCGTCTTTGTATCCACAAATATTCACCGACCAAGCAGTATTCGACTGGAATCGATGTACTTCGACTCTATCTAAACCGTAGCCCAGCATCACACCTTCGAAGTAAGTTACAGCGTGTTCATAAGATGGATTTGCATTACCAACCCATCTGTCTAGATAGCCAACAGCGCCATCAGGACCGCATGTAGCACAAGGGGTATCATCTGTGATAAATTCAACCCATTCGTAGACATCACGCCCATTTACCCATCCATCACTGGCACCGACACCATCAGTATCTGTTAGGTCTGATCTTTGGTTACGAACTGTTTCGAGAGATTTGATTACAACATCACCGCCACTTTGGTTAGCAGGAACAACCCATTGCCATTCCCCTCCTTCGTCTTGATTTGAAACTGCAACAACCGCAGACGCCCCTTCATTGTCACCGTTCGCCCAGTTTATCCATGAAACATCAGGCGCCCTAATAGGCCAACTTTCTCGACCATAATCGCCAATTAACATCACAATGTTTGGATTCCTTGGCGGGAATAGGGCGTTGACGCTTACACTTTCACCCTGCTTGAGGTCAAATACGGTGCCATTTTGCGCTCTTAAGGAACCAGGGTCTTGTACAAAGTATGGAACAAATACACTCATATCTTTGTCAGCAGATAGCGTAATGACAGTCCATTCACCACCTGGAATTACAGAAGGAGAGACTTTCAAATCATTACCATTAGGGGCTCCAGAATCCACATCCTCACCAAAGCAACCGGACAGCGATGCGAGGCACATTACCATGACCATCAACAAAGCACGTGCAACATCCATGAGGGGGGCGACACCTATCCTATTGTTGAATCATATGGTTACATTCTCATTTCCGGTGTACGGAATACACTTTCCGCATACAGGATAAGGGTTATACACAAACCATCGGCCCGAATCATCAATGGCGACAGTTCGTTTGGACCAAAAATCTCGAGCGCTCGTCAGGGCAATACCGGATTCCTATCCCAATGCGATGGCCAATTATTTCGGCACTGGTCCAACCGATGTTGAATTAGCACGAACTCAGCATGCAGCATATGTTGAGGCACTTTCCTCTAATGGCGTAGAAGTTACAGTGATGGATGCAGACCATAATCATCCAGATTGTGTATTTGTTGAAGACCAAGCCGTTGTAATCGACGGGCACGTACTTCTTCCTGTTCCCGGGCACGAATCACGCAGAGGCGAGCAGCCGCCAATAGCAGACTTCCTGTCAGATATGTTACAAGGACATCAAATTTGCAAAATGCAATTGCCCGCAATGATGGATGGAGGAGATATTTTGCGGCTTGGAGACATATTCTTTGTTGGAAGATCAACTAGGACTAACGATTCAGGAATTGAAGAATTACGCAACCTTCTCGATCACCTTGGACATGAACTGAGGGTAGTCGAAATTCCAAATCATGCTCTACACCTGACAAGCATCTCTTCTACACCAACCGACGAAATTATTCTAGCACCAGAAGGCTATCTTACACCAGAATCTTTTGGTGAATTACCAAATGGCTGTGAAGTAATAATGATGCCCGAGCAAGAGGTTTACGGTTGTAACACAATTGGACTTCCAGGAAATAAAGTAATCATCGCACAAGGCTATCCTACTGTTAAGGCCACACTAGAAGCCCGCGGATATGAGACAATTGAATTGGATATGAGCCAAATCAGAGCAGCGGACGCATCTCCAACATGCTGCTCAATCTTCTATTGATACATCTTTCAAAAGAGGCTCATATTCTTCAAACCTATATTCTCTTATGGGCCTTATTTTTGGTTCGGTTTCAAAGTATAGTAAAAGGCAAGGACTAATGTTTTTGTATTGTTCAACATATTCAAATCCAACAAGCTCATTATTTCTAATTCGTTGTTTTATTTTGTTGTGATAAGGATACATACAAACGTCCTCGAATCAACTCCAAACATGTTATGACCATTATCTTGGTGATGGCTATCCACACCCATAACCAAGCGTTTTGATATACACGCGCAAGGTGGCAAAGTTGCTGCAGGGGTCGCCAAGCTTGGTCAACGGCGCTGGGATGAGGTCCCAGTCCTCAACGGTTCGCAGGTTCAAATCCTGCCCTCTGCACTCCAATTGAAATAAGGCAAAACGACCAGATTTCATTCCTTATACAGTTTCCATTCTCCAGTCTGAGTATCAAACCACTCAGCCCGACCATTTGCATACTGTCGCCACTTGTAACCTTCTTCGTCGATACTTTCAACCCATGGAGAAGGAGCTGAAGGAGCTGAAGGAGCAGAAGGGGAATAAATGTCAGCACCAGATGCAGCAGCAGGGCTTACAGACTGAGAATAAATGTCCTGTACAGGATTCATTGAAGGGAGCATTTTTTCCCCTTCATCAAACCACATCTCTTCCTCCAAGTCGTTGAAGTTTTCACCACTTCGTTTTCTGATAATCAATATAGGTACAACGATTGCTAATACACAGATGGCGATGACAACAAACACTCCCCATGACTCGGTCTCAACCTTGTTTTTTGGCGAGACTTCGAGGTTAGTAGAGGACTCACTATCTTGGTCAGGTATTAGAACAATGTTTGATTTTTCAACATCAAATTGCCCATTTTCTGTATAGGCGTAAACTTCAATCTCGCTTACACCATATTCAAATTCCATGCAAGAAAGGGTTGCAGATACTGTTTCAGATAACTCTTCATTAACATACCACTCATATCGAATAATTGGCGCAGACTGTGGGGTGGAAGAATCTGCAACAATAATTGTACTAATTTCACAAGATGTATTTCCAACATCAGGCACCCCATTCAAATCTAACATGATGTCAGGGGGTGGGAGAGGTTCAGTCACAATCAGTTGAATTTCATCATCAACTAATATTTCAACACCGTTTTCATAATGTGCATAAACCAAATACGCACCAACATTCCATTGACTGCAATCTACTGCGTTTGAGTTTATTGTAGGCAAAAACGCCTCACTCGTCTCAGTATATCCTGTACTTCCCCATACTATTTCTCCCTCCAAATCATAGAACTCGCCTATCGAATCACTCAAAACAGCATAAATCTGGCAATCTTCACCTCGAACATTACTGAATCCTTCAGCCTCAGTCCCACTAGGCCCCTCTACGACCAATTCTAATGAGGTAGCATCAAAGGCGGATGAAAGAGTGAATCTTCCAAAATCCTCTTCAAATTCTATTTTGTTATCTGAAAGATCGTGAACCCGCAAGGTAAATTCGTGCTGTCCAGAAAGCCAAGCAGGGAATTCAAGGTTTCTCAAATCATACATGTCGCCATTTACCGTATAATTGTCCCAGATAGAATACTGAGAATTGTCTGGAGCCGTTACTAGCAACTCAACCGCAACATCGAGGGCTTCTGAAACCGAATCTAAATCATATTGGACACGGAATAAATCCTCATTACCATCGCCGCTGGTGTCGAGTAATTGTGTATCTATTTGCCACATTGTAACGGTCCAATCAAGAGGCTGTAATTCGAACCCATATTCATCAGTCAAATCATTCCAGGTAACAATTTCCACAAATTCATTTCCATTTGGCAGGATCGCACGAATTTCGATGAATACATCTTGTTCCCATTCGGCATATAACCAGAATGTTTGCACCCCTCGGCCACCAGGATTGTCTTCAAAGATGGGCCCCATGAAGAGGGTGCGAGATTCGGACATCGAAGTCAAACCATCAAACCCAGTTTTATTCCACGCATTTACTTCAATGATAACGGGAGTATCTTCCAAGAAAGAATGGTCGATATTGACAGACACCTCCAATGAATCAAGCGCTCCGTCTTGATCTAAATCATACGGAATCACCATGGCATCATTTAGACGCACAGAATCCCACCACAAATTTAAGTTAAAGGCAGAAGCAACATGTTCTCGCTGTGAATCAACGTATAATACTAAATTTCCTCGAAGCATTCCAGGGGTTAAATCAGTTTCACTCATATCAAGCGTTATTGAATGTGAACCCCATTCTAGATTAGTCAAATATTGTGAATGACGATCACTTGTATTTTCATCTGAATATATCTGAAGATACACATCTCCCGTTCCCCCCCAACTGTTTGAAACGGTTTGGAAATCAACAACTAAGGTGTCATTTTTACCGTCCCCGGTTGTATCTTGTGGGTCCCAATAAACATCATCTAACCATTCATTATTGTTATTTGAAGAAGAAGGATATTCAATCCAAATGTTACCGAATTCTTTCGAATCAGTCATATCATTTCCAATCCACAATTTCACCTCAATCCACCACATTCCATTTTGGCCTGCATTGTAATATCCAATTTCTCTTGAGAAATTATCCCATTCCCTACCTTGGATTGTGTGATTATTGTAAAAGGAATAAGGAGTTCCGGTTTTATCGGCTCCGTAAAAATCGATTTGCACCATAACATCTTGAGTAGTACCATCTGTGTCTGGATCGTATGTGAATAATATTTCATTATAGAATCCATCGCCATTGTCATCCTGCACCACGGCATCTACATCATAAAACCAAGCATTAAACGAACCAAAATGTACTATTGCATAAGTGTTGTAAGTTTCAGTAATGGTCATTTGCACATCAACATAAGTTCCAGAATAGGACCTGGAAGGAGGGATTGAGTTTGGATTAAATGAGCGCCCCTCCAACCAAACATCTCCAGCATCGCTCCCGTAACCATTCTCTAAATCGTAATCGCCATCAGCTTGAATCAAGCGTACACAAGGATGGTCTTCATCATCATTCACTCCATGAACTCCAATGCATTTATCTTCATCAATGTGCCAAATCAAAACCCCTGAGGAATGAATTGCAGCATCGTAATTACTAGCTCCAGTTGAACGGTATTCAATCAAGTAATATTCACCACTTGAGATTTCAATTTTAAGTGCATCTGGATTTGAAGAAGAAGCTCCTAGAGTATATGATTGAGAAGAGGATGTATCAACAAGAGTTGGCTCCAAGAGCCCCAACTCTTGCTTTGACCATGCATTCAAATGAGCCGGATTTGAATTTCCAGAACTATCTTTCAAATGGTTTCCACCACCCATCAGTCCCCATTGCCCAATACCACTACTGGAGCCGTCATAATCATACAAATCAGGAAGGCCAAAATTATGTGCGATTTCGTGAGCATATGTTCCCATAGGACACATTTCTGTACAAGAAAAATAATCTCCTACCGAAACGCCATCATTAGTATTGTATGACGGATAAAGGCCCCACGCATGAGGCCAAACTGCTCCTATATCTGCCGGATAACCATCTCCATCACTATCGCCATTACTGGAATCAGATTCACCTGCAAAGACAACCATAATATTGTCAACAAATCCGTCATTATCTTGATCGTATGGTGAGAAGTCAATTAAAGCGTCAGCTAACGAAATAGCTTCTTCAACCCCCTCTCTGATATTTCCAAATTTATCACCATTTACTCCGTTGTCGTAATGACTTAGTCTGTTAGATAGACGGACGGGGCCCAAGACTACTCCTGAAATGTCGGTGTAACCGTAGGTTACCTCTGAAAAATAGTGGTCCATACTTCCATAAGACCCCCCAAATATTAGATCCTCAAAATAAGAATTAGGCTGACTCATTTTGATATCAGTCGTTTCAACGAGGACTACAACAACTCTTTCATTTGGATCAATATTTGATGAACCCGGGTTATAACGGCCAGCCCCTTCAAGCACCAAATCTTCTTCATTTTCCAATTCAGGCTCTGAGATTATGGGAGTAGAATATGTCACAAGCAGCGCCAAATTAGCACCCAATAAAATTGAAACAATCCAAAACGCAAGCGAATAGTTACGAGACATTTCACTTCCTCCGCTTCAATGCAAACATTGTACCTGTGGAAAGCAATAATATCAATATTATAGCGCCATAAGATGCAAATTCAGTGAACGGATTTGCTCCCATACGTGCGAATAATGCATTTCCGCTACCATATTCGTCACTGTAACCATCTCCGTTTGAATCAGGGCAACCCTGTCTGTCTATTGACGAGTCGCCAGATTCTTCGGGGCAATCGTCCCGATTAGGACCTATGCTATTGTCTCCCAACCCATCAGAATCAGAATCATACCAATTGGTTGAGTCTGATGGAAACACATCATTCTCATCGGAAACACCGTCGCCATCAGAATCTATGCATCCATAGCGATCAAGCCAACTAGTGCCCTTTTCATAAGGACAGGAATCTGGACGAATGCCATTCATATTATCTCCATAGCCGTCATCATCAGAGTCTTTGTGCTGAGTTCCATCTTTCGGGAAATCATCAGTATAATCATCATACTGATCTAAATCAGAGTCTGGGCAACCCAAACGATTTTCTGTACTGGTGCCCGGAGTATCAGGGCAATCATCTGCTAGGGTTCCGTCCGAATTGTCTCCAAATCCATCTCCGTCTCTATCGGCCCACTGTTGATCATTATCTGGGAATAAATCATTCAAATCTGACCATCCGTCGCCATCGGAATCGACGCATCCATAGCGGTCTATCCAACTAGTACCTGGTGTGATTGGGCAGGAATCAGGCTGGTAGGCTCCTTCTGATTGATTGTCACCAAACTCGTCTTCATCAGTATCTCGCCATTGGGTAAACTCTGTTGGGAAAGCATCGGCTTGTCCGGCAGGGTGTGCGGCCCAGTAGGTGTCGTGATTCGACCATCCATCTCCATCGGAATCAGGGCAACCATAACGGTCTTTGAAACTGGTTCCCGGCACTGTAACACACGCGTCTGGTGACATAGCACCTGCACTTTTGTTGTCACCAAAACCGTCACCATCAGAGTCTTCGTGCTGAGTTGGTATTCTTGGTAAGTCATCACCGTCATCCGAATAGCCATCACCATCCCAATCAGGGCAACCATATACATCGATGAACGAAGTTCCAAATTCATATGGGCAACTATCAGGCGTTGTTGCACCTAAATCCAAATTATCGCCATATGAGTCACCGTCTCGATCACTCCATTGCGTGCCATCGTATTCGAAAGCATCAGCACCGTCCCAAACATACCAACCATCTTCAGGGTCACTGGCTCCATCATAATCACTGTCCTGGCACCCATAACGGTCCCTCCAACTATATCCTGCATCATACGGGCAAGCATCAGCCCAATTCCCATTTGGATTGTCTCCATAATAATCTCCGTCATAGTCTTCCCATTGAGTTTCATCCCAGTCAAAAGCATCATAGGAATTACTCCATCCATCTCCATCCCAATCAGGGCAACCATATGCGTCTCTCCAACTATCGCCATAATCGTAGATGCAATCGTCATCCCAATCTATAATTCCATCACCATCTTGGTCTCGACCTGAAGTATCAATTGTCAAGGTAACATCGATTCGGTTCTGATCTCCTGCGAGATCATCATGACCAGAAATCACAACATATCGATAACCGGTAGAGCCAGCAGTACTGTATCCCCAAGTGTATGATTCGTAACAATCAAGGCGCGTCCAACTTGACCACGAACTAACATAAGTTGCTACAGATGCGGCTGCATAGTGTATCGGGCAATCATTTTCAAACAATACACGATATCGGTCGCCTTCGTAAACATAGAATTTCAAATAATCTTGTTCGTCAACTCCCTGGGTACAATCGTCATCATCACACACATACCATTGAGAGGCCCCGGGAGAAATTGTGGAAGCAGTACTCATGGTGTCGTTCGCAGTTACTGTTGGAATTAGCATTGCAAGCATTATCGCTGTCGAGAATATTGCAAAATAACCCTTCAAAGAAAATTTCCTAGTACTCATGTGACCACTTATACATTGAAAATCGAGCACTGGTTTACATTTTAACTTTATGACTAAACCAACTTTTCCTACAGGCACAGGTAGCCCAGGGCCAGTTGATGACTGGACTCCTTTTCGCTGGTTAGGAGAGAAGATCATCTCTTGCGGTGTTAAACACAGCACGCCCTCTTGATGTGATTTTGACTTGCCAAAATACATCCTTCGGATTGAACGTTCTCAGCATTTGTTCTCTACTCCAGTGTTTTCTTGCTTCGAGTTGGGTGAAATAATTGCCCCATTGAG
>PBOZ01000084.1 GCA_002724555.1 Rickettsiales bacterium | reverse complement strand
TTGTGCCCTTCCTACGTGCTCGAACATACCAATTGATATGATCCGATCGTAAACTAGTGAATTTTTCAAAGCATGATCGCGATAGTCACAGAGTTCATAGCGAATCCTATTTCTGTGTTGTTCTGGCACTCTTTCAATAGCGAGCTGTAATTGTTGTTCGGAGAGTGTGATCCCTACGGCAAAGGCGTTCCGGCCAGCAATTTTCCGTGTAACTGCTCCCCAGCCGCAGCCAATATCTAAAACTTGCGATCCTGGCAATACATTCAGCCGGTCGAGACTAATATTTAGCTTATTAATTTGTGCATCGGCCAAATTCTGGGCCTCGGTCTGGAAAAATGCGCATGAGTATAACATTTCGTCATCTAGGAAGCTTGAATACAGGTCGTTTCCGATATCGTAGTGGTGTGATGCGTTATTACGGCTGCGCCTAAACGTGTTGACTCGGAACACTTCGTCGAAAGCTGTTCGGACCCTGTTGAGCCCCCGTATGAAGCGCGTTTCTTCGAGTAACGCGTCGTTCCGTAATAGTATGCCGATGAAATCAACTAAATCTTCATCGCGAATATCTAAATTGCGGTCGACATACGCTTCACCAAATGCAAGGTCCGGATGCATCAATAATTTTAGTATGGAGGATGTGCGGTTTATGCTTATAGCGATTGGTGGACTCTTACCTACACCCAAAACAGCAGGCGGGTTTTTTTTAAGGGTTAATTCTATACGACCCTCACGAACAAATTTACCAATGAACGAGGTTAGAAGACCGAGGGCAATCGATGATTCCGGTCCAGCAGTTACATTTTTTATAGAGCGGTCAGCCGTATTAGCTCTATTCTCTGTTTTGGTATCGTCCGCCATTTCTGCAACTCAGTATTGCTAGTCGCATACAATTTCATCTCTTTACTAAGTCTGTAGGTTAAGATGACTTATTTTTGGCGTCAATCCTCGTTGTGTTTTTTTGGGTTAGGCAAAAAGATCTCTGTCTCTCTAACTTATTTGTTCAGAGGTTTCGCTAACTCACTACCCGTTGCCACCAACCTCGCCTTGGAGGCTTAGTCGATACCGGAGTTTCTTCGTCCGAAACGTCAGATTTTTTCTCAGGTATCATTTCATGAGAAGAATTCGAAGGTGTCATGGAAACGTCTACATCTAATAAATCGTCAGAGACTTTTGACTTCACCTCTGTTGACTCGTTCGTGTTATCGTTATTTTCGGTTTGTGCAGCGGCGTTATCCGCGATCGAGCCGTCTGGTTCAACGAAATCTGTGCTTTCTTTCGCCGCCTTCGGTGCGCGTCGGCGCCGAGGCCGCCGAGGTTTTGATTGTTCATCGAGCTTCTTCTCTGTCGTTTCAGCCTCATCAGCACTCTTTGAATTGTCTTGTGCGATTTCGGATATGTGCTCTTGTTCAGCTGCGTCAGGGTCGACCGCGGTCTGCCCGTCTTCTCCATCTCCGCTTTCAATTTGTTCCCCAGTAATACGATTGCGTCGACGGCCACCGCGCCTGCCGCGGCGGCGGCGGCGTTTTATAGGCTCACCATCTTCTGTACGCTCCTCGTTATTCATGTGACTGGCGCCTTCGCCGTCCGTCTTATCGGTGTTATCATCGCTAGACGTTTGGTTCGGCGAAATGGGTGAGTCCTCGATTTGAGCACTGCGCCGGCGACGCCCGCGTCGGCGTCGCTTACCGCTTTCTTCACCTTTTTCGTTCTCTGCTGGCGAAGACTTGCTGTCCACGGGCTTATCGGTTTCGCTATTGGCCCGCTTTATAACCTCAATTTCCCAGCTTCCACCTTGCGTATTACCATTTGTCTGAATTATGACACGGAGACTGTTGCGATTCTCTAGCTCGCTTAATAGCTGGCGTTTTTGGTTGAGCAGATAGAGTGCGACCTCAGACGATACACTAAGTTCGATCTCAGAAGCGTTTTGGCGGGCAGCCTCATCCTCGACAGCGCGGAGCACCTGCAATGCCATCCAATCCGTGGACTGAATATAACCAGTTCCGTTACAGTGTGGGCAAGGGTCTCCAGTAATCTCTATAACACTTGAACGTAGTCTTTGACGTGACATCTCGAGTAGCCCAAACGGACTGATCCGTCCAATTTGGATTCTTGCGCGATCATTTTTTAGCGCTTCCTTGAAGCGGCGCTCTACCGAGAAGTTATTTCGGTTGTCTTCCATATCGATAAAATCGATTACGATAAGGCCGGCTAAATCACGCAACTTGAGCTGGCGAGCAATCTCTTCAGCCGCTTCGCTATTGGTCTTTAGTGCAGTTTCCTCTATGTGACGCTCTCGGGTCGCACGGCCTGAGTTGACATCGATTGCAACCAATGCCTCGGTCTGGTGAATGACTATATATCCACCAGAGCGAAGCTGAACGGTTGGACTATGTATGGTTTCGAGAAGATTCTCAGCTTTATACTCTTGGAAAATGGGCACGCCGTCTTTTGCATATTTCTTTACCTTTTTGGCGTGGCTTGGGATCAGTGTTTTCATGAAGTCTTTGGCGGTTTTATATCCGGAATCACCGTCCACCAATATTTCTTCTATTTCCTTGGCGTACAGATCGCGAATTGTCCGCTTTATGAGATTACCCTCCTCGTAGATGAGTGAGGGGGCGGTGGAGGCGAGTGTTAGGTCCCGAATATCGTTCCAAAGACGAATTAGATAGTCGTAGTCGCGTTTAATCTCCACTTTTGAGCGTTCAGAGCCGGCTGTTCGTAAAATTATTGCCATCCCTGCATCAATATTGAGGCCATCAATGATGGTTTTTAATCGTTTGCGGTCTCGCGCATTTGTAATTTTCCGGCTAATTCCGCCCCCTCGTGAGGTGTTGGGCATAAGGACACAATATCTGCCAGGTAGTGATAGGTATGTTGTGAGTGCCGCACCTTTCGTTCCGCGTTCTTCCTTGACGACTTGAACCAACAGAATTTGACGTCGCTTGATAACTTCTTGAATTTTGTAACGGCGCTGTATTGACACACGTTGGCGTTCAACGTGCTCAAGGTCGTCGCCACCCATCGTCTCGACAGAGGCACTATTTTCGCTTCCTTCATCCTCTAACGTCTCTGCTTCTTCGGCAATTAGCGCTTCGCGATCAGCAACCGGAATTTTGTAGTAGTCCGGATGAATTTCGTTGAAGGCGAGAAAGCCGTGCCTGTTGCCGCCATACTCAACGAATGCCGCCTGCAGAGACGGTTCTACGCGGGTGACTTTAGCAAGGTAGATATTTCCCTTGAGAGGGCGTTTATTCGCAATTTCGGCGTCGTAGTCGACGACCCGATTTCCTTCCATGACCACGACACGAGTCTCTTCTTCGTGCGCAGCGTCTATTAGCATTCTTCTTGTCATCAAAAGACTCCAATGCGCAGCCTTCGAGCACCAATAATCTTCGTTTTGATACACATCTGCGTGGTTTGTGGGCGGGCGAAGTCTTCGACGCGAGAATGCTGACGCCCTGCGGCATCGTTAAGCCTCGCGGAAACGCCATAATTTCGGTGCTGTTACCCGCTAGCGATATTGACTTCAACCTATTCATAAACAGTTCGTATTCGCTTCTGTTGTCTTCCGTGTCGGTCGTAGGCCTTCGCTCGGACTTCTGATGAAGCTGCCAAACGTAATGAACTTTTACCACGACGACATTCTATCCTGCCGACAATTTAAAAAGTCGCTCCTGGAGGATACGCCTTAGAGATAGTATTCGACAATGCGGAATTTTGAAATTGTGCAGAAGTGAGAAATTATTGCACTTTTTCAATTGAACCTCGCCCATCGGAAAAGGTATATGTGGGATCGTCTGCGGGGATAGATGCAAGGTATTTACTTAGAGCGGTTAGAATCTTGAATTTCATTCTCCGATTCGGTCTTTCTTTTTTATTTTGTGCCCTGTGGATAAGCGGTGTTCAGGCGACGCCGACAGAAGTGACGAACGTTCGTATTGGCGTGCATGGCGAGAAGACACGCATCGTCCTGGATACCAATGAGAAATTCTCCTATCGCGTGTTTTTGCTCTCCAATCCTTACCGTGTCGTCATCGATTTACCAAAGATATCCTGGCGAGCTCCTTTTCAACGCTTAAAAAAACCAAGAGGAGCCATCGCCAATTATCGATTTGGGTTGTTCCGTCCAGGCAATAGCAGGGTGGTTGTGGATGTAACGGGACCGGTCAAAGTCGTGCGTCACGCTTTTCTGGCGGGAAGGGGAAAGAACCCAAGCCGATTTTTTCTTGATTTGAAGCCAGTCGATGCCGAGACGTTTGAACAATTCAAGAATGATGTAATTGCCCAAAACTGGAATATAGGTAAAACACCGGACTCAATCCCCCGTGTTGTATCAAAAGCAAGGGATCGGAAAGATGATCGCAAAATCATTATGATTGATCCGGGCCATGGCGGGGTGGATCCTGGTGCGATTGGGCCTCGAGGTACCTTTGAGAAACGAGTAACTCTAAGAGTCGCGAAGTCGGTCAAACATGCATTAGAGGCGAGTGGTCGGTATATTGTAAGGCTAACCCGCGACCGGGATGTATATTTGCCGTTGCGAGACCGTTTTAGAAAAGCCGAAAGTGTTGGTGCAGAGCTCTTTATCTCGCTACATGCCGATACGATAAAAAATCGGCGAATTCGCGGTGCATCGGTCTATACCCTGTCCGAAAAGGCGTCAGATTCCGAAGCTGAAGCCTTAGCATTAAAAGAAAACCGTTCCGATGTAATTGCGGGAGTCGATTTGACTAAGCAGTCCGATACGGTCGCATCGGTCCTAATAGATTTGCGCCAACGTCACACTATGGACCAATCAGCACATTTTGCTCGTTTTATGGTCGACAATTTAGCCAAAGACATACGGTTGCTTCGAAATACTCACCGTTTTGCTGGCTTCGCAGTATTAAAGTCACCGGACGTACCATCGGTTTTAGTGGAACTCGGATATCTTTCGAACCGAGACGATGAAAAAATGCTTCGGACAAAAGTGTTCCGAAAGCGTGTTTCGAAGGCGATACTCCGAGCAGTTGATAAATATTTCGCGCGATTAAAACGGATCAGCAAGTCATAATCTTGCCTCAATTTTCCTCTAAGAACTAAAGAACTTAGAATTTTATTGGGACCGTTAGGGCCCTCATCCGAAGATGCGATATCTTTTTAAGCTGACGGTATTTTCTCTCACAATTGTTGTTTTTCTTGGATTTGTTGGTTTTACGTCGGCGGTAGTCGGGCTTTGGCACTACGGGCGGGATCTTCCGGATTACAAGAAATTAGCTGATTATGAGCCACCAACAGTAACCCGTATTCATGCAGGAGACGGATTGTTAATAGCAGAGTATGCTAAAGAACGACGCGTTTTTGTGCCTATTGAAGCGATGCCCCGAAAGTTGATCGAAGCCTTCATTGCGGCGGAAGATAAAAATTTTTATCATCATCCCGGTATTGATTTCATTGCTTTGGCCAGGGCGATGATAACGAACATTAGGAATTTAGGTACGAGCCGCCGTCCTGTTGGAGCATCAACAATCACGCAACAGGTTGCCAAGAACTTCTTGCTAAGCAACGAGGTGTCGATCGAACGCAAAATCAAGGAAGCGATTCTAGCTTTTCGAATCGAACGAGCATTCTCGAAAGATCGAATTTTTGAGCTATATCTGAACGAGATTTATCTCGGCTCCGGTTCCTACGGATGTGCGGCAGCGGCACTTAACTATTTTGATAAATCGCTTGGCGAGTTGACTGTTTCTGAAGCGGCATTCTTGGCAGCGCTGCCAAAAGCGCCGAATAATTACCATCCTATCCGTAAACGGCAAGCTGCGGTCCGACGTCGGGATTGGGTGATTGGCCGGATGCTTGATGAGGGATTCATTGACCTTGAAACCGCGAGAAAAGCGCGACGGGAGTTTTTAGAGGTCCGAAATCGCCGATATATAAAAGTTGAAGAAGCTGATTTTTTTGTCGAACAGGTTCGACGTGATTTAATCGAACAATATGGCGAAGAGGGTGTCAATGAAAGGGGCCTTTCGGTCCGAACGACACTTGACACTCGACTGCAAAAATTTGCCGAAAAAGCTCTTCGCGAAGGTTTGATAAGCTACGATAAACGCTACGGGTGGCGCGGTCCGATAGCGAAAATCAGTATAGAGAATAATTGGTTTGCACGTTTAAACCGTATCCGCCAGCCTGTTGGTGTTCGGGGTTGGCAGCTAGCAGTCGTACTGTATTTGCACGAGCATTCGGCAGAACTTGGATTTAAGGATGGGTCGCGTGGAACCTTGCCTTTCACCGAAATGAAATGGGCTCGGAAGTTTGTTAAATGGGGTAAACGGGGTAAAAAGTTTTCAAAGGTTGGCGATGTTTTGAACGAGGGTGATGTCATCCTCGTTGAAGAAGTTCGAGGAAATCTGAAGGCTCAGGATGTTAAGCAATATGAGGATTTAGACGGGACGTATTCGTTGCGGCAAATACCAGCGATAAATGGCGCGGTAGTTGCGATGGACCCGCACACGGGACGGGTTCTCTCAATGGTCGGAGGTTTCGACTATGCAATTAATCAGTTCAATCGTGTCGTACAGGCTAAGCGGCAACCGGGGTCTGCTTTTAAACCTTTTGTGTATTTAGCGGCGCTGGACAATGGATATACGCCATCGACAATGATTCTCGATGCGCCATTCGTCATCGATCAAGGTCCGGGTCTCGGCAAATGGAAGCCGGCGAATTATACGCGGAAGTTCTACGGACCAAGTCCGATGCGGCTAGGGGTTGAAAAGTCACGCAATTTGATGACCGTGCGGTTGGCAGGTGCAGTGGGTATGGCGACTATTGCGGACTACGCCCAGCGTTTCGGTATTATCGAAAATATGCCACTACAGTTATCGATGGCGCTTGGGTCCGGTGAGACAACTTTACTGCAACTTACCTCCGCATATGCGATGCTGGTGAATGGTGGCAAACGCATTCAGCCCTCCGTAATCGATCGCGTACAAAACCGCCACGGTAAAACGGTATTGCGCCATGACAAAAGGCCATGTTCTCAATGTAATACGCCAGCTTGGAATCAGGCCCGGGCGCCCAAAATTCCAGATGAGCGTCCGCAAGTGGCAAATTCGGTAAGCGCGTATCAGGTCGTTTCAATGCTTGAGGGCGCCGTGAAACGTGGCACTGGCCGCAGAATTAATTCATTGGTGTGGCCGCTTGCAGGTAAAACAGGCACAACAAATGAAAGTAGAGATACATGGTTCATCGGATTTTCCCCTGATTTGGTCGTGGGTGTGTTTGTTGGATTCGATACACCGGTGCCATTAGGGCGCCGAGAAACAGGTTCGTCTGTCGCGGCGCCGATCTTTAAATCCTTTATGGCAGAAGCCCTAAAAGGAAAACCACCAACCCCGTTTCGAATACCACCCAATGTGCGACTGGTCCGAGTGGACCCGCGGACTGGACGGCCAGCTGGTGCCGGTGATAGACGCGTGATCTGGGAGGCTTTCAAATCTGGCACGGAACCAAGCGCGGATATCGCAACGACTATTATAGAAGGTGGTTCTGATATTGTGGAGCCGGCCGCACGAGGATCGGCTTCGAATGTTCGGCCAGTGTCGGCGGGTGACTTATATTAGAGACAAAATAGACTAAGGAGCCCTTGCGTCAGACGTTGGCAATTCGTAAACGAATGATCGAGGGAACCGTTAACGGAGACAAAAATGCGTGCGGAAGCGCAGGCTTTAATTGATAGTACAAAGCAGTCTTTAGCTCTGCTGAGGAGGCATCTTTGACTACGATGCGGCAATTCGTCGATTAGAGGAGTTGAACTCGCTCGCCGAAGATCCCGACCTTTGGAACGAACCTGAAAATGCGCAAAAAATTATGCGTGAAAGAACCCGGCTTGAGAAGCGTATATCGGGATACGACATCCTTGTCCGGGAATTGGATGAGAATACCGAACTGATTGAACTAGCCGAGGCGGAAGGCGATCAACAAATATCGATTGAGGCCGAAGAGACTTTGGCGCGGCTAAGCGAGCGTGCTGAGAAGCAACAAATTGAGAGTCTTCTCTCCGGCGAGGCTGACGCCAATGATTGCTATCTTGAAGTGCACGCTGGTGCTGGTGGAACGGAATCTCAGGACTGGGCTGAGATGCTATTGCGTATGTATCTACGTTGGGGCGAGCAGCATGGTTACAAGGTCGAATGGTTTGAAGAGTCTGCAGGCGAAGAGGCTGGGCTCAAATCTGCAACCATTCGGATCAATGGAGAGGATGCATATGGCTGGCTGAAGACAGAGACAGGTGTTCATCGTTTGGTTCGAATTTCGCCCTATGACGCCGCGGCCCGGCGGCATACCAGCTTCGCTTCGATCGGGGTTTACCCTGTGATCGATGATACTATCGAAATTATAATCAACGAAAAAGATTTGCGAGTTGATACCTATCGCGCATCGGGGGCCGGAGGGCAACACGTTAACCGGACGGATAGTGCTGTGCGCATTACGCACATTCCTAGCGGAGTTGTCGTGCAATGTCAGAACGATCGTTCTCAGCATAAGAATCGAGCCACGGCGATGAAGATGATGAAGGCTCGTCTATACGAAGCCGAGCTTAAAGCGCGCGAAGATGCAGCTCAAGCTGAGCACGAAGCAAAGACTGATATTGGTTGGGGCCATCAAATTCGTTCTTATATTTTACACCCCTACCAGATGGTTAAGGACCTGCGAACAAATATAGAGACTGGAAATGCGCAAGGAGTCCTTGATGGGGATTTGGACCGCTTCCTAGAAGCATCTCTTGCCGATCGGCTCGGTGGCAGTGACCCGAGTGAGGAAAATTAAACAGCCTTAATCCATAGTGCTATCAGTCCGACTTTGCCGCCATTGCCTCTATTTCAATGAGGAATTCAGGCTTTGCGAGACCGGCAATGATAATCATCGTCGAGCCGCATTTAACATCGCCGACGTATTTGTCTCGGACGGTTCTAAAGCCTGGCATGTCGTCGGCATTCACGATGTAGACATTAAGGCGTACCAGATCTTCGAGTGCCATATTCCCCGACGCCAGAATATTTTTTATGTTTTCGAAGATAAGGGTGGCTTGTGCTTCAATACCTTCTGGGACGGAGCCATCGGTTGAGATTGCAATTTGGCCCGAGAGGCACAACCAGCGAGCATTTGCCGGAACTTCGACGCCGTGACTATAGGCGGATAGTGGCGTAGCGACGGTTGTGGGATTATGTTTCTTCAGCATCTTACGAATTCCCTCTATTCTTGAGTAGCTTCTAGCACGGCTTGGGCGTGGCCTTTCACGCGAATTTTTCTCCATACTTTTGATATAATGCCCTTTTCGTCGATTAAGAACGTCGAGCGTTCGATTCCCATGTATTTGCGCCCATAGTTCATCTTCTCAACCCATACGCCAAAAGCTTGGCAAGCTTCTCCTTCCGTATCGGCAACGAGCGCGAAGGGCAGATTGTGTTTGGCCTTGAAATTGTCGTGGCGTTTTATGCTGTCTTTGGAAACCCCGACAATGGTTGCGCCAGCTTTTTCAAATTTCTTGATACTATCTCGAAAATCTTTGGCTTCCAATGTGCATCCGGGCGTCGAATCCTTGGGGTAGAAATATAAGATGACTTTTTTGCCTCTCAGAGATGACAGCTCAAGTTCACCACCGCCGTCAATCGGTAGCTTAAAATTTGGCGCGGTAGTGCCGACGTCGACGTTCATTGATGCACACTCCTTATAAGCGTGGAAGGCCAATTTAAAAAATTCAGTATAAGGCTAGCGAAGTACAATCCTACTATTATGTCTTGTTTCAGTATCTTAGAGTGTTGTGTCATAGAATGCTGGAGGCACCCCCGCCGCATCGCGACTGATCTTGTTGAATGGAGGTCTCAGTTTGCCTTTGAAGTAGTGCTGTACCAAATTGTGAAACGTCAACACTGGGTCTAAGTTTCGGCTATTACAAAGATAGGTAAACCATCTGTGACCAGTGGCGACATGCAGGACTTCGTCTCGGTGGATGATATCCAGAATGGCTGCACTTTTCTGATCGCCAACGGCGCGTAATTTCTCGATCATTGGGGGTGTGACGTCCAACCCGCGCGCTTCCAATACTAAGGGAATGACAGCTAAACGTGCGATAAGGTTATCCGCTGTATTCTCTGCAGCTTCCCAAAGCCCATCATGTGCTGGTAGATCGCCATAGGCAGCGTCCAGTTCATTGAGACGCTCTGCTAACAAAAGAAAATGACGGCCTTCATCGGACGCGACTTTGGCCCAATCATAAAAAAAATCGGTTGTTAATTCTTTTTCACCGCTAAAACGGACAATTAAATCGCAGGCAAGATCGACTGCATTTAATTCGATATGAGCTAACGCGTGGAGCAGAGCGACCCGACCTTTGACACCTCGGTTGATCCTTCGGCGCGGCACCTTTCCAGGGGGAAGAAGAAATGGCCGATCTGGTCGACTCGGTCGTGAAGGTGGAGTGACATTAGAAACAATTGACAAACTAGTAGCGCAATCCCATCGCTTCAGAAGTGAACTCGCCAACGTCGCTTTTTCAACGGGGTTGGGTGTTTGGAGCACCGTTAAGGCATCTGCGGTAAGCGATTTTGTTGCCGTTTTCATGAAAAATTTAAGCTGGTAAATATTTCGGTTATGCCAATCACATCGCCAGAACCTTTTTTTAAGAGTATGGTCCCGAGTGGCTGGTTTGAAAATCTTTTATTGTCTCGCCCACGTATCGGTTCGTTAATCATGTGAGTTGGCCGGTTTAAGAATTTTTAGAAACATCGTACGTACTTCTTCGGCTGTCTTGGTCATGTGAGTTTTTAATTGACCAAACGTTTCTAGTGCTGCGCCACTACAGAGTGCATTAGTTTGGCCAATTGGTGGGAGATCGTCATCCAAGCGCTCGAGGCCAGTCAGGCGAACGATCGATTGCAAGCTTTGCCAAAAATTCAGGGAAGACAAATAGAGGAAGGCGTCATCATCTTCCAGAAACTTCGCGCGGTGCAGGTTTTTAAGCGCCCCATTCGTAGAAGTGGAGAGTACACCGGGTGCGGAATTGGCATGCAGAAGTTGTAACGCTTGAGTGACGAATTCAATGTCTATAAGACCTCCATTGCGGTGATTGATATCCCAGTTCGATTGGCTTCGATGTTCCTGCGCTACCCGCTGGCGCATATTTTGGACGTTGGCAAATAATTTGTTGCGATCACGTTTTTGGCAAAGGATGTTAAAAATACCGGCACGAATCTGGCTTTGAAACTGATTTGTGCCGTAGATTGGGCGTGCGCGTGTAAGAGCCATGTGTTCCCAAGTCCAGGCAGAGTTTCTAAGATAGTTCAAGTAACTGTTAAGATGGACAGCAACTGGCCCGTTGTTGCCGAACGGTCGCAGTCGCAAATCTACTTCGTAAAGTTTTCCCTCACCCGTTGGCGCACTGATTGCGCTAATGATGCGTTGTGCGAGACGCATGAAATATACGCCGGGTGCTAATGGTTTGGCACCATCGGATGTTTCAATTTCGGGGGCGTGGTCATATACGAAAACAATATCAAGGTCGGAGCCGTGCGTGAGTTCCCTTCCGCCAAGTTTGCCGTAAGCGATTGCAGAAAAATCACTGCCGGGAATCCTTCCATGATGCGCCTCAAATTCTGCCTCAACTATAGGAATTATTACTGTGATTACTGTTTCCGCTATGGATGTGAGACCTGGTCCGGCCGAAATAGCAGTGATTGCGCCACTCAGGACCTGAACTCCAATCCGAAATTTATGATCATTCGTCCAGCGCCGAGTGATGTCCAGGACATGTTCGAAGTGGTCCGCCTCTTCAAGAGCATGTTTAAGGTCAGTGACCAGTGCCTCCGAATTTTCGACCGGCTTTTCAAACTCACTTGTCAGAACATAGTCCAGCAAATGTGGGTTTCGACTGAGTTTATCTGCGAGCGATGGGGCATCGCCCATCACCATGGCAATTAGGTCCAGTAATTTGGGATTTGAATGAATCAAAGATAGGACTTGGATTCCAGCGGGTAGTCGGGCTAGGAACTCGTCGATCTTCATGAATGCGACGTCGGCGTTGCCGGTTTTCGCAAGTGCGCCGAGAAGTTTTGGCATAAGTTCAGTGAGAAGCTGTCGCGACCTTTCACTTCGCGTCGCTCGGTAGCGTCCATGATGCCAAATTCGCACGGTATTGAAAATCCGTGCTGGATTTTTGAACCCCATTTCGCGCAAGGTTGCCTCAGTATCGATATGTAAATCGTTTCCGGTGAAAACTAATGAACCTTGTGCCCCTAAATCCTCCGAATCTTCAAATAGGGTGGCATAATGGCGTTCGACTCTCTGAAGATTTTCTGAAAGCTCGTTGCGGAATGTCACACCGTTTGCGTAACCGGCGAATAAAGCGAATTCCTCGAATTTTTCATCGGTTTTAGGTAGCTCATGTGTTTGTTTGTCGTCGACCATTTGCAGCCGATGTTCGATCTGTCGGAGATATCGATATGCATGGATAAGGTCGGTTGCAATTTTTTTAGTGATCCGGCCGTGGTCGACCAAAGTTTTCAAAACGCCTGGGAGCTTGCGACCACGCAGTTCGGTTATACGACCGCCCCAGATTAGTTGCTGAGTTTGCGCAAAAAATTCAATCTCTCGAATACCGCCACGGCCGAGCTTGATATTGTGTCCATTCAAGTCCAAAAAACTGCCACGTCGATGGGTGGCGATTTGGCGCTTCACCGAACGAATATCCTGGATGGCGGCAAAATCCAAATTTTTTCGCCAAATGAACGGTCGTAGTTGATGAAGAAACTCTTCACCGAGTTCTAAATCTCCAGCTACAGCGCGTGCTCTAATCATTGCCATACGTTCCCAATTTTGCCCAACGCTTTCGTAGTACGTCTCGGCAGCCGTGGTGGAGATGGCAATGGGCGTTGTGCCCGGGTCCGGCCGGAGTCTTAGGTCGGTTCGATGCACGTAGCCGTCTGCGGTCCGCTCTTCCAATATTTTTACGACATCCCGTGTTACCCGCACATAGTTTATGCTTATGACGTCCGGGTCTTGGTGGGTCAAGCGATGTGGATCATATAGAATTATAAGATCAACATCGCTGGAATAATTTAATTCCTGTGCGCCAAGTTTTCCCAATGCGAGAACGACATAGCCCGAGCCGATTTCGGGGGTGTTTGGGTTAACGACCGGAATTCGTCCCGCGTTTGCAGCTTTGCAAAGTGCATGACGAGTCGCCACGGAAATTGTGGCGTCGGCAAAATTTGACAGGTTTTTCATGATCCGATCAACGTCCCAGACTTCTGCAATGTCGGCAATGCCGATCGTCAAAGAAGCGTGTCGTTTTGCCTCTCTGAGAGCAGACATTATTGTGGCGGTATCTTTGATGGGGTCGTAAGTACAATTAACCTTAGTTAAAATTCTCTCAAATGTAAGGTCAGGACCGTCTCGCAAAAGCTGACAAAATAAGTCTGCGTCCCGCTGTAAATAATTGGCCAGGAAAGGGCTGTTACCTGCAATAGCTTGCAGTAGCCTTCGTCCCCGGGGATCGCTAGCGACCGACCTGCAATATTTGCTGTCTGTAGCGTTCGAGACCCATCTTTCGATAGTTCTCTCTGTGCGATGTGGATTTGCCCCCGCGGGAAGTTTATGATCTTTGAAATCGAAAATCATTCAAATACATTTGAATTTACTGTGGTATCTGTATGTTAACGCTTTGGCTTCTAGAATATAAAGATTTGTGATTTCGCGCGCACTTATTATAAGCAGTGAATTGCTTGGGGGCCTTTTGGTTCTTGCTGGCATTGCTTTTGTTGCGTTGTTCTGGCGTTTGTCTACCGGACCGATTTCTCTTGATTACGCGACGCCGTATCTTGAAAACGCACTCAGCACAACACCAGAATCGGTTGAAGTAAAAATTCAAAATACCGAATTGGTTTGGGCCGGATGGGGCAATGTTTTCGATATACGCATATATAACGCAGCGATTTTGGGAAGAGGTGGTAAAATCTTAGCGATGTTGCCGGAGGCTTCTGTCGGTTTATCTGTGCCAGCATTGTTTCGAGGAATAGTTGCACCGACGCATTTGGAGATCAATGGCCTAAGTGCCTCGGTCGAACGAGCAGAAGACGGTAACATAGCCTTGGGGTTTTTTGCGGGCCAAGACGAGGTTGCGGGTCAAGAAATTGCTAATCATATTTCCTCCTACGTTGCTAAATTATCGAAGCCAAACGATCAGAATTCCGTATTTGGCTATTTGGATGTGATTCGAATATTAGATGTCAATTTGCGATATAGCGATGCGCAAACGGGTGCAACTTGGCATGTGCCGGAAACGAATATCGAGCTTATTCGTTAGGCGGATGGGATTGAAGCAATTGCATCGATGGGACTAAAATTTGGTGACCGCAGCAGTCACCTGCGGGCGCACGCGTTATTTTCACCAGATCGACTGGGCATTGATATATCTGTTGACTTAGACGAGATCTATCCATCCGATCTCGCGGCTCGGTTGCCTAGTTTAAGCTATTTAAAACCAATTTCTCTGCCGGTTTCGGGCCAGGTCCGTCTCTCAGCGCAACACACTGGTGAGGTTGATTCCGTTGCTTTTGATTTGAAAGGTGCGCATGGAAGCTTTGCTGGCAATATCATTGTGAATGCGGAGAAAGAATATGACCTGAGCATCAATCTTTCGGGTGTGCGCCTTGGCGAATTCGTCAGTCTTTTGCCAACTCTAACAAATAAGTTCCTTTTTGACGCATCTGTGGATGCTCACGTTTCTGGACAAATTACATCTACCGGTAAAATCCGTAATATTGGAATTCAGTTTGATTCGGGAGCCGGGTTTCTCCGCTACCCAGGTGTATTTGAGAGGTCACTTCAGTTTGATAGTATTCAATTTAGCGTTAACGCGGACAACGATTTCTCAAGGCTTGTCATTTCGGATATCAATGCTCGTTTTGGGGAAATAGAGCTCAATTTTGATGTCTGGGCCCATCGGATTGGTGATGAAATCCGCGCGCGAATAAATGGATTGGGGACGAATATTCAAATTGAGAGCCTTGCGCATTTTTGGCCAGTATCTTTGGGTGCCAAAGCGCGTGAGTGGGTCTTAAAAAATGTTAAAAAAGGGAAAGCTGACCGGGTGTCTGTCAAATTGGTGGCGCAAACACCGATCCAAGAAATTGACAGTTTTCGTGTCCACTCTCTGTCGGGTGGGATCAATTTTCGTAATTTGGAAGTGGAATACTTCAAAGGGTTTCCAAAAGTCCAGAATGTCCGAGGCACGGCAACATTTACCAAAGATAGGTTTGAATTGGACGTGGCTCGTGGAGGTTTGTTGGATTTGAAAATCGACAATGGCGTCGTTCATTTGTCGCAACTCGATTCAGATGAGGAACAAATATCGATCGACCTGGTTGTAAGAGGTCCACTAGCCACGGCCTTGTCACTCGCTAATCGTAAGCCTCTTGGCTTCGTCGGCGGATTGGGAATAAACCCTGCGGCTGTCGGCGGTGAAATGGCTGGGACGCTTGGTTTCCGGTTTCCACTCCGAACTGATGTTACATTGAAAGAAGTAAACATTGTCTGCGCTGCAAACTTGGACAACGTTAGCATGAAGCCAGGACCATTCGGATTTGAACTATCAAATTCGAATTTGGAATTAAAGATCTCCAACGACGTTTTGACGGTCGGTGGTCAGGCAGAGGTAAATGGTGTTCCAATAGTTGTTGACTGGCACGAAATGATTGCCTCGGGCGAAGGTTTTCGGAGCCGCTATATATTGAATGGTGAGCTTGAGGCAACAGACCTCAGGAAATTGGGTCTGCCTTTTATACCTCTCTTTCGCGGGCATACCGGGATGAATTTGATTGTAACGCGGTTCGGTGATGGACGAACCGAGGTGCTGGGATCAAGCAACCTTAGAGATACTGTTTTATCTATCCCCAAGATTGGTTGGATTAAGCCCGCAGGGCAGTCGGGAATGTTTCGCTTCGGGCTAACATCACTTGCTGACGGCAGATTGTGGATTGAACGTTTTGATTTGTTAGCTGGGAATATGGAGGCTGCTGGCAAGCTGAGCTTTGAAGATGGTGATTACAGAAAATGGAGTGCAGTGTTTTCCAAGTTTAAGGTTGGTAATACGGATATTCGAGGTCAATTATCACGATCAGCCGATGGCAAATTATTTGTTCGGCTAGAGGGAGGAGGCATCGATATAGAACCATTTTTGTTTGGCGGGGAGGTAGAAGACCGGGAAATCGCCCGCAAAGTATTGGGAGAAAATAAGCAATTGTTTATCGATATGAATGTCGATCGTTTGCGCACCAGCCCAGATGCTGGAGTTGGCAGAACGGAAGGACAAATTCGGTTCATTGGCGAAAAAATCGATATGTTGTCTTTGACGGCAAACCTTTTTGGCAAAAAGTTGCTCCGGATAAATTTTGCGCCTCAAGAATCGGGGCACGCGTTGGATATTAATTCAAATGATGCAGGAGCTGTGCTCCGAATGCTTGGCTGGAGTAATAAGCTTGAGGGTGGGAAATTGAGTGTAAATGGTCAACGTCACTCGCCAGACGAACCACTTCATGGTGTGTTCAAGCTTTCAAATTACAAATTAACCCAAGCGCCGGCGTTGGCGCGCCTACTTCAAGTCGCTTCGTTGACTGGAATATTCGATGCTCTGCAAAGCGGCCTCGACTTTGTTTCTTTTGATGGCACATTTTTGTACGCCAATAAATATTTTCAGGTAGAGCGGTCACGGGCCTATGGTTCTTCGATTGGGATTACTGTCGAAGGTGGGCTGGATCTTGAGGAAGATATAGCAAAACTCAAGGGAACGATTGTGCCGGCCTACACCGTTAATCGTGTCTTGGGGAAAATCCCAATTTTGGGGCGAATACTTGTAGGAGGTGAAGATGAAGGAATGTTCGCGGCAACTTATGCTGTGAATGGTCCACTAGAAGACCCAGAAATCGCGGTGAACCCATTATCTGCGCTTGCCCCAGGTTTTCTTAGAAATCTTTTTGATGCGATTGGCAGTGAGCCTGGAAAGGCGACCCAAGGAGCGCCCGCTAAAATTGAAAAATAGCGCTATAGTTTAATTGGGTATTACCAATACATGGCGTTTACGCCCTGCGGAGAGTTTGAGAACTCCCTCTGTATTGAGATCTTCTAGTTTTGCCAATGCCGTTTCTTTTATGACGACTTTGTCGTTTAATCGTCCGCCGCCGCCGTTT
>PBOZ01000083.1 GCA_002724555.1 Rickettsiales bacterium | reverse complement strand
ATTTGGTATCGAATATGTTGTTGACATAGTTAATGCGTATGTTTTGCTCATTGTCTCTGCGATTGGTGCGCTCGTAATAACCTTTGGAAAGCAAAGTGTTGAGCGCGAATTACCAGCTGGTAAGGATGGCCTTTTCTATACAGCGTATTTGTTGTGTTTGGCGGGTCTACTCGGCGTAACCATCACGGGTGATGCATTTAATATCTTTGTATTTCTAGAGATATCATCGCTTTCGTCCTACGTGCTTATCAGCCTGGGTCGCCAGCCCATGGCACTTACCGCAGCCTATCGGTATCTGGTGCTTGGTACGATTGGTGCGACTTTTTATTTGATTGGTGTGGGGTTGTTGTATCAGGCGACTGGCACCCTCAATATTGCCGATTTAGCAGTAAGGGTCCCTGAACTTACGGAAAATCGCTCAGTGCGTGCAGCCTTTGCGTTTATGACCGTCGGGATCGGCATAAAATTGGCATTATTTCCGCTGCATATTTGGCTTCCGAACGCTTATGCTTATGCGCCTTCCGTTTCCAGTGCATTCTTAGCTGCGACCGCCACAAAAGTATCAATCTACGTGCTCATACGGGTCTTCTATACCATTTTTGGCCCGGCGTTTTCTTTTGAGACGTTACCACTTGATTGGGTTTTGCTGCCTCTGGCCATAATCGCCATGTTTGTTGGTTCGACGGTCGCTATTTTTCAAGTTGATATGAAGCGAATGCTTGCTTATTCGAGTGTCGCTCAGATTGGCTATATGGTCGTCGGGATCAGCCTGGTGAGTGTACTTGGGATGACTGGTGGTCTCTTGCACTTATTCAATCACGCGCTAATGAAGGGTGCGCTTTTTTTGGCTATGGGGTGCATTTTTTATCGAATTGGCTCGGTCGCGGTAGACGATCTTGATGGATTGGGTCGTCGTATGCCGTGGACCATGGCTGCTTTTGTTATTGGCAGTTTAAGTTTGATAGGTGTACCGCTTACCGCTGGCTTTGTCTCTAAGATGTATCTCATTCTCGCCGCGTGGGACAAAGATTGGTGGTGGTTGGCGGGCTTAATAGTTTTCTCATCTCTGCTCGCAATTATCTATGTGTGGCGCATTATCGAGGTTGCCTATCTTAGAGATCCTCCTGAAGGGTCGGAGGTTAAGGAAGCGCCGTTATCTTTGCTTTTCCCAGCTTGGGTTTTGGCCTTGGCCAATATCTATTTCGGCATCGATACACGCCTAAGCGTGGGTGTGGCCGAGAACGCTGCTAAATTCTTGTTGGGAGCGAATTGATGGGCGCCGAGGTTCTAATGCTTTTGGCGATAACGGTTCCATTCGTGACTGCCGTACTAGTCGGGATGTCGGATAGCAAACCAAATCAACGAGAGACCGTCACGCTGGTTGGTGCTTGCATTACATTTGGCGTCGTTTTGAATTTGTTGCCGGGGGCCATGGAAGGGGTCCGTTCCAGTGTCAAATTATTTGAATTCGTGCCGGGCCTAACAATTAGCCTCGAACTTGAACCACTTGGGATGATGTTCGCCCTGATTGCGTCGTTCCTTTGGATCGTCAGTTCCATTTATTCTATTGGATATATGCGAGGCAAAAACGAAGGTCATCAAACCCGTTTCTTCATTTGTTTCGCAATTGCGATTGGCAGTGCGCTTTTTATAGCGTTGGCTGGCAATATGATGGCTCTGTTCATTGGATACGAAGTATTGTCATTGTCGACTTATCCATTGGTGGCACATCATCAGAATACAGAAGCCCAAAAGGGTGGCCGTATTTACCTTGGCTACTTGTTGACTACGTCTATTGGCCTACTGCTGCTTGGAATGATTTGGACTTGGCATCTAACCGGTACTTTAGAATTTAAGCCGGGAGGAATACTTGAAGGTAAGGTTGAAGAAGCAACTGCTGGTATTTTGTTAATTCTCTATATTTTTGGGATCGGCAAAGCGGCCCTGATGCCGTTCCACCGGTGGTTACCGGCTGCGATGGTGGCACCGACGCCAGTAAGTGCTCTCTTGCACGCGGTTGCTGTTGTCAAGGCTGGCGTTTTTTCTGTTCTGAAAGTGATTGTTTACATCTTTGGGATAGATTTTCTCGGTGCGACGGAAGACGCCAGCTGGCTGGGTTACGTCGCGGCTGGAACACTGTTACTTGCATCGATCATCGCCATGCAAGCGGATAATTTAAAGCGCCGTTTGGCTTATTCGACAGTTAGCCAACTCTCCTACGTCACTTTGGGCGCAGCTATGTTCCATCCATTGGGTATAATTGGCGGTGCCATGCACATTGCGATGCATGCATTTGGCAAAATCACTCTGTTTTTTTGTGCCGGTGCTATTTATGTCGCCACGGGTAAGGTAAATGTAAGCCAGCTGGACGGACTTGGAAAAGCTATGCCATTTACATTTGTGGCTTTCCTGATTGGTGCATGCAGTGTGATTGGGTTGCCTCCATTTGGCGGTATGTGGAGCAAGTATTACCTCTCTCTTGCAGCCGCAGATAACGGGCAATTGATTTTTATTGCAGCCTTGATGATCTCATCCATTCTGAATGTTGCATACTTGATGCCGATTGTTGCGCGTGGATTTTTTAAAGAGCGCGATACGGAAGAAGAAACCGACGGTATCAAAGAAGCGCCCGTATTCTGCGTTGTGCCGCTCTGTATTAGTGCACTTGGTTGTATAGCATTATTTTTCTTTGCCGACGAACTTTATAACTTGTTGTTGCCGTTGGCCGGAGAGGCAAAATGAGTAGTGAAAAACGCAAATATTGGCTCGATGAACCCCATAATGTAAAGAAGGTGATTTATGCCCTTTTCGTAATTTGCTTGGCCTTGTTCATCGCCGATGCGTTCTATCATAAGCACTCGCATTTTGAGGCAGAGAATTTCTTTGGTTTCTATGCAATTTTCGGATTTATCGTATGTGTCGCCCTAGTCTTAGCGGCTAAATGGATGCGCGTCGTGTTGATGCGTTCTGAGGATTACTATGATGCCGACTGAGCTATTATCGCCCGGCATTTTTCAAATGCTTGCGGCTCTTTTTGTGCCACTCATAGCCGCTGGTCTCTGGCGTAACGCGTACATGGCGGCTATCCCGGTAGTTGCATTCTGGTGGACGCTTGGACTTTCACCGGGAGAAAATCTGACTGTTGAAATCTTTAATATTACACTAACCGTTATGCGGGTTGACAGCCTCAGTCTCGTATTTTCCTATATATTTGAAATAGCTACTCTTATTTCTATTATCTACGCGTGGCATATCCGTGATACGGTGCAGCAGGTAGCTGGATTGATTTATTCAGGTGCAGCGATTGCGGCAGTATTTGCCGGTGATCTCGTTACGCTGTTTATTATGTGGGAGTTGACTGCTCTCGCGTCCGTTTTCCTAATTTGGGCACGCCGGGATGGTCCATCGTTCCGTGCGGGTATGCGCTATTTAGTAATCCAGATTGGGTCCGGTGTTCTACTTTTAGCTGGATCTATTATTCACTATCAAGCAACTGGAAGCATAGCATTTGATTTCCTTGGTATCGGAACTCTTGGTACGAACTTAATCCTGCTCGCTTTTGCCGTTAAATGTGCATTTCCTTTACTGCATAATTGGTTGCAAGATTCATATGGGCAAGCGACCGTTACAGGGACAGTATTTCTCTCAGCTTTCACGACCAAGTTAGCTGTCTATGCGCTCGCACGCGGATATCCGGGTACCGAGATGCTAATCTGGGTTGGTGCAACGATGACCGCATTCCCAATTTTTTATGCGGTTATCGAGAACGATTTAAGGCGTGTGCTTGCATATAGCCTAAATAATCAGCTTGGTTTTATGGTGGTGGGCGTTGGAATTGGGACCGAAATGGCTCTAAATGGAACAGCGGCGCATGCCTTTGCGCATATTCTGTATAAAGCCCTTCTGTTCATGTCTATGGGCGCGGTCCTGTTCCGAACAGATACGATCAAAGGTTCTGAGCTTGGTGGTCTATATAAATCAATGCCTTGGTCCACTGGCTTCTGCATCGTGGGGGCGGCGTCAATCTCTGCCTTTCCGTTGACTAGTGGATTTGTCTCGAAGGCACTTATTATCACGGCCGCTGCGGAAGAAGGCCATTGGATCGTTTGGGCTGTGCTGTTATTCGCGTCAGCTGGTGTTTTTCATCATTCAGGTATCAAAATACCTTATTTTGCCTTTTTTGCACATGACAGTGGCAAGAGAGTGAAGGAAGCGCCCATCAATATGTTGATTGCGATGGCTGTTGCGTCGACACTTTGCTTGGGGATAGGCATATTTCCTGAGTATCTATATGCGATTCTTCCTTATCAGGTTAATTTTATTCCTTATACGACGGCGCATGTCATCACGCAGCTTCAATTGCTAATGTTCTCGGCTCTTGCGTTTACAGTTCTAATGTGGACGCGGATTTATCCACCGGAATTAAGGTCTTTGAACCTTGATACCGATTGGATATATCGTCGGGTGATGCCCAGTATATGGAGCAAATTCATTGCGGTTATTTCAACAGCATATTTCTCGATAGCGAACATGGCCGGTCTCCGAGCCGAAAGAGCTATACGAACAAGTTTTGATTTGACGGGGCCCCAAAGTTCGCTTGCCAGGACGTGGGAGATAGGCAGTTCGGCACTCTGGGTTATGATCCTCCTCGCTGTTTGCCTCATTCTTTACTACGTTTAATTCAATATTGAGAAACGCGCATCGCGAATCACAACAAGACGCCTCTAGGAACGTCATGGGAGTATTGTGTTCATGACGTCGCCCTCAAGTCAGAATCGCATTGGCGCTCGAGCAGATCCCATGCATTGGCGTTCGCTCAAAACCATTGTTCCTCTAGTTTGGCCTAATAATGAGTGGGGCATTCGGTGTCGCGTCCTTTTGGCTTTGGGTGCGTTAATCGGTGCAAAAATCGCCAATGTTTACATCCCGATAATTTATAAAGATGTAGTTGATGTTTTAGGGGGAACGATCAGCGAGATAATTGTTTTACCGCTTGGTTTGATACTCGGATACGGATTAGTTCGAATTCTAGCCGTTGGTTTTGAGCAATTGCGTGAGGCACTATTTGCTCGCGTCACTTATAGGACTATGCGCCGCGCGGCGTTGCGCGTATTTGATCATCTTCATGCTCTTAGCCTTCGGTTTCATTTGGAACGGCGAACAGGCGGCCTCTCACGAGTTATTGAACGAGGTATAAAGGGTATCGAGTTCGTCCTCGGTTTTACGATATTTAATATACTGCCGACATTGCTAGAGATTGTGATGATCTGCGCAATTCTGTGGAATCTTTTTGATTTTTGGTATGCGGCAGCGACCTTCGTTACGATTAGTCTGTATATCGCCTACACACTTATAATGACTGAATGGCGGATAAAATTCCGTCGCTTGATGAATGATCGGGACACAGAAGCAAATAGTAAAGCTATTGATAGCTTGCTGAACTATGAGACTGTGAAGTATTTCGGCAACGAAGCGCATGAGGAGCGACGTTTTGACACGTCGATGCGGGAATATGAAGATGCTGCTGTTTTCAGTACGGTCAGTCTGTCGGCGGTAAACGTCGGGCAGGGTGCTATAATAGCTGCCGGGCTGGTGTTATTGATGACTATGGCCGGCAATGGCGTTGTCCAGGGGAAGATGACGATCGGTGACTTTGTCCTGGTTAATACTTATCTAATTCAACTTTACTTACCGCTTAATTTTTTAGGATTTGTCTATCGGACCATTCGGCAGTCATTGACTGATATGGAGGATATGTTTGGTCTTTTGAGGGTCGATAAGGAAATCGAAGACAAACCTAAGGCGCCTCCGATTCAGATTGAGCGTGGCGAAATTTCGTTTCAGGGTGTTGATTTTTCATATGATGAACGACGCCCTATTTTAAGAGATGTCACTTTCGATGTCCCTCATGGCAAAACTGTAGCCATTGTTGGGCCGAGCGGTGCCGGAAAATCAACAATAGGTCGCCTTTTATTTCGATTTTATGACGTTACGGGCGGAGTAATTACAATAGATAATCAAGATATTCGCCAGGTTGAACAACTAAGTCTCCGCAACGCAATCGGAGTTGTCCCGCAAGATACGGTTCTTTTTAACGACACTGTATTCTACAACATCGCTTATGGATTTTTAGATGCCGAGCAAAATGAAGTGGAGGGTGCTGCAAGATTAGCGAGAATTCATGATTTCGTTGAAGGTTTGCCGGATGGATATCAAACAATGGTTGGAGAGCGAGGTCTAAAGCTATCGGGTGGGGAAAAGCAGCGCGTTGCAATCGCACGGACAATCCTAAAGAACCCTTCTATTTTTGTCTTCGATGAGGCGACATCGGCATTGGATACACGCACCGAGAGAGAAATTCAGGAGAGCTTGCGAGAGGTTTCACGGCATCGGACAACACTAATAATCGCGCATAGACTTTCGACAGTCGTGCATGCCGATGATATCATTGTTTTGGACAATGGTACGATTGCGGAGCGTGGAACACACCAAGAACTCCTCTTTAATGATGGCAAATATGCACAGATGTGGCGGCAACAACAATTAGTTACAAACAGTCATCCAAATTAGTTGGCGTGAGGCGCGTGATTGTAACCATATTGGCCTACTTTTAGTTAAATAGAAAATTAGGAAATGGAAAAATTAAGTGCGGGGCGAAAATTGGCGGATCAATCCTTGCCAGTCCTCACCTGCAGCCACCATGCAAGTTTCCCCTTCTGGGGAGGTCACTATTATTGTAAAAGTGTTACCTTTTTGCGAGGAAAGCACTTCTATTAAACCGCCATTTTCGGCAACGCCCATAGCGACCGGTTTTTCAGAGTATTCATTTGATAGATATTGTAGGACCGTTCTTCGTTGTTCGCACTGCTGTGTCTCTATAGATAGGGCATTGCTAGTAAACCCAAGTACCGACAATAAAAAAATAATGGAAGACTGGGTAAAATATTTCATAACGCTTTATTTACCAATTTATATTATCGTAATAATCAAAAATATTTGTAATATTTGCAAGAATATTTTATATTATTATTTGTAAATTTATAATTTTCTAAATTGGTAAATGTACTTTCACATTTTAATGAGTACCTTTTTCATTTATCGCGTTTTTGTTTACTTATCCGTAATGTAATACTCTGATAGATATGGCAGAAAGTTTGCTGGCAGGTTACTTTAATCGTTGATTTGATTTGGCCCACTACACTAGAAACAGAAGTGATTGCCACCGGAGAAGTATTGTCGTTGCTTGCCGATAATAAATTTTCTTTGGTGGCCAGGTTTCCACGTGCAGGCACTACAATGATAGTTTTTATATGGTTGATAGGTTCGAGATCGATGATTAATGAAATACTGCCTTGCGCCTCAATTCGTGAAACCTTAGCTTGCAGTTATTCGGGGCGTAGCTCAGCCTGGTAGAGTGTCTGCTTTGGGAGCAGAAAGTCGTTGGTTCGAATCCAGCCGCCCCGACCAGCTCAATTCAGCTGCATTTATTGCGGATGGATCAATAAATTAAGAGAGAGGTCATGCACGTTCGTATTTTTAGACCCGCGAAGAACGCGATGCAGTCTGGACGCGCAAATTCTAAACGTTGGATTTTAGAATTCGAACCCATTACAGGTGCGAGGCCAGATCCTTTGATGGGGTGGTCATCGTCGCCGGATACGCGACGACAGATTAGGCTTAACTTCGAAAGCGAAGTCGAAGCTGTAGATTTTGCTAAGGAGAATGGGTACACCTTTACTGTCGTTAGGCGTAATGAGCGGAAGATTCAGCCCAAGTCTTACTCAGATAATTTTGCGTTTTCCCGGATTGAACCTTGGACGCACTAATTTGACGGTTCACATATAAATACGTGATGTTGCCCTTTTGGCGCAATTAATTTAGGGCACGAGATTTCTAATTAAATGAACTCTCAGGTTGGAAGAAAATATGCACAATTTTCCGAATAAACTTAAATTTTTCACTTCTGTTTAAGCTGAATTGGAACACATGCCTGTATCAGGTTTTTTAGGTTAGCCCTCGTAGCTCAACTGGATAGAGCGCTGGACTTCTAATCCAAAGGTTGCAGGTTCAAGTCCTGCCGAGGGCGCCAACTGCATTAAATCATTTTTTATAGGATTGCGACTTCCGTAGGTGTAGATTGCTTGTCAAATTTTTGGTGATCAAAATTATTAAAAGCTAATGCGAAGGCTCAGCGGGAAATAGCAAATGAATCTAACGATAGGTTGTCTGGCTAATATGTTGGTTTTGGTCGTGATTGTGCTGCTCGCGTTCCTTATGCAAGTCATGCCTTTTTTATTAGTTCTTACCTTAATTAATATATCCTTTGGCATTTCGTCATCTTTAGCTTTGGTCGTTATACCTGCGGTGTTGTTTGCCATGCTAATTACAGCATGTATTTATGCAGCTGTTCGTGCGCGAAATAAGTTACCTATGCCATTGCCGGTCTATCGCACGGATCATGAAGCTGACCAGTGGAAGGGGTTCGAGACGGCTATGGATCTGCATTCTCGGCGGTATAGGTAGATGCAACATCTGTTAATGTCATAGGGCAGTTGCATGCTGAATTTGTCTAAATTGTATAGAAAAAAAACTCTGTAGGAGATTTGAAGTGATGGTGGAAACTCAGTCTTTGAAGCAAATAATTGATTCCGGTGACTTTATAGTTGCCCCCGGTGTATTTGAAATGATTTCGGCACGTGTTGCAGATCAGATGGGGTTTAAAGCACTTTATATGACAGGTTATGGCGCTACAGCTTCGTTTTTGGGGCTGCCAGATGCTGGAATTGCAACTTACAGCCAAATGGTCGACTGTGCGGGACGTATTGCACGCGGTACGACAACTCCCTTAATTGCAGATGCGGATACTGGATACGGAGGGTTGCTCAATGTACATCACACAATTCGGGGGTATGAAGCTGTTGGCGTTCAGGGTATTCAAATTGAGGATCAGGTTACTCCAAAGAAATGTGGACATACGTTAGGCCGGGAAGTCGTGCCACTGGAGGAAATGGTTCAGAAGATACAAGTCGCGTGTGATGCCCGAACAAGTGAAGATACTCTGATTATAGCAAGAACGGATTCACGCACCGATTACGGTCTCAAGGAAGCACTTCGTCGAGGGGAAGCCTTCGCTGAGGCCGGTGCTGACGTGGTCTTTATAGAATCACCAGAATCGGAAGAGGAATTGCAAGAGGTTGGGAAATCGATCGACGCCGCGCTACTTGCCAATATGGTGCCTAATGGGCGCACTCCAGTAATCCCCTCAGAATTACTGAAAGAGTGGGGATTTAATATAGCTATTTACCCCAGTTCAGGTTTCAGCGCCGTCGCCGAAACTCTTCGCCAGGCTTATACTCACTTAAGCATTAATGGAACAACCTTGGGAACCGAAGTGCAAACATACGAAGATGGAAACCGGTCCATGCATGAACTAATGGGTTTCCAAGAAGTATGGGATTTCGAGAAGAAATGGGATTTACGAGACCCTGACGCAAAAGGCGCATAAGGCACGCGGATTGATTTAATGAAGACTGAAGCGGCTGTTCTTGTTGAGATGGGAAAACCTCTTGTGATTGCAGAACTGGAGGTTCCACCACTGAAATCTGGTCAATGTCTTGTTGAGATCAGTTACTCTGGGGCATGTCACACACAGTTACTTGAAGCACGGGGACGAAGGGGGACGGATCCTTGGTTGCCGCACTGTTTAGGTCATGAAGCCAGTGGGGTAGTGCTTGAAGTTGGGGCGGACGTATCACGTGTTTATGCAGGTGACCGTGTGGCGCTTTCATGGATTAAGGCATCCGGCATCGAGGCCGGAGGAGCTTTATACGATTGGAATGGCCGGACGGTGAATGCCGGCGCGGTTACGAGCTTTCAGCGACATGCTGTAGTGAGTGAAAATCGCTTAACTAAACTACCCGCTGAATTAAAAATGCGCGAAGCGACGTTGCTTGGTTGTGCCTTACCAACAGGGCTTGGCGCGGTAATGAATGTTGGTAAACCGCAGCCTGGTGAATCTGTCGCGATTTTTGGCGCTGGGGGTGTAGGGCTTTGTGCTGTGATGGGAGCGGTTGTATCCAAATGCTCCCCCGTAATAGCGATAGATTTAATTGACAGTAAGTTGGAAATGGCTGTCATGTTCGGAGCTACCCATATCATTAATGGTGGCAAAGGAAATGGGATTGAAGAGGTAATGGAGATATGCCCGATGGGTGTGGATCTGGCAATTGAAGCTACGGGAAGACCAGCGGTAATGGCAACAGCACTCACGGCCGTTCGAGCGCAAGGGGGCCGGGCGGTTGTCATCGGTAATGCACCTAAAGGTCAGACCGTTGTGTTAGATCCTTGGCAATTCAATCAGGGAAAAAGCTTACTTGGTACTTGGGGGGGCGACGCCAAGCCGGATCGAGATTTTCCACGTTTTGCATCATTTATTACAGAACAGAAAATTGACGTAAAGCCTTTGTTGTCCAAGTCATATTTATTGGAAGAAATTAATGATGCTCTTGAGGATTTGGAGATGGGAAAAATTGGTCGCCCAATCATCAAGATGTAAGGGAAGTCAAGTATTAGGCGGTCATTGCTTCTGCTTGGAGTGCTCGTCGTGTGTCTTGGCGAATCTGACTGAGTTCTTCTATGGAAACCCCCCAAATTTCAGCAGTTTTCTCAATCCGATCTGGTGAAAAGTTAATACGATCCCATTCATAGACGCGTAAAATGCTCACATCTTTCGAGGTCCACTCATCTGATTTGAGCTGAGAGAAACGCCAATCGAGTCTGGGAATTTCAGCAAAATGGTCGTGCTCGAATGCGTCTAGTTTACGCGCCATTTCATACATTTCAGTTCCTTGTAGTGGCACGGCAATAAAGAATTTAACGTAATCAGCGCCGCAATTTTCGGCAAAACTAATTGTTTCGCGGATCTCCTCCCAAGTCTCGCCGGGATTGCCAATAATGAAATTGGCCAACACGTACATGCCTCGTGATTTGATCCCTTTAATAAGTTTGGGGACGGCATACAAATCTTTAATTGGTTTATTTATTATTTCCTTTAGAACACGTGGATTACCTGATTCGATAGCGACATTTACACCGACGCAGCCAGCTTCGGCCATCAAGTCGAGCATTTCGTCGTCTATGACAAAAATGGCAAAGCTGCTCACATGCCATTTGAGGTGAAGTTTGCGGGAAATCAGCTCGCGAAGGAGTTCCTTTGCTTTTTTGCGCATTGCAAAGAGATTGTCATCATAAAGCACGAACGATTTGATGCCATATTTTTTCTTTAACAATTCCAATTCATCGACTATTTGCAACGGAGAATGCATTCGAATTTTGCGTCCGGAAATCATGGGGACTTGGCAAAAACTGCATTCGTAAGGACAACCACGCGACACTGTTAAGCATATTCCTGGAGTTTCGGGATACCTTCCTGGACCGTATCGCGGTAGCGTATGAGTGTAGTCGTCAACATTAACGAGTTCATAATTTGGAGGCGGTAGTTCCGTCAAATTATCAACAGTTGCCTTTTCTTGGCTTATAACCTTTTCGCCGTCGCGGTAAACGAGGCCTTTTACAGGTAAAGGAGCATTTTCAATTAAATGGAGGAGAAGCTCTCTCAATAAATAATCACCTTCGCCACGACATGCAAAGTCGATGTCTGGATTTTTCATGACATCATAGTGCTTTGTGGTAACGTGCACACCACCGGCAATCACGATGGTGTCAGGATTCACCTTTTTCACCGCCCGGGCGGCCTGATCAAGGGTATCTGCGTATTCGCTACTAAGGACTGATAAACCCACGAAGTCTGGATCATAGTCCGATATTTCTTGCTTGAATT
>PBOZ01000082.1 GCA_002724555.1 Rickettsiales bacterium | reverse complement strand
TTGCGACGCGGCCCGCCATTGGGTAATTTGCCGCGACATGACCAATCGATTGTTGGTAGTTGAAAGGATGACGCCGCGCTATCGGACCTCGCGAGCCTGCAGTCGCGTAGTTCCAGTTCTCCATATCGTCTTGCTCGGTCATCCCTGCTGGGCCAGAATAGCGCATATAATATCGCCGTAGTAACTCTTTCACCTCTTTTGGTGCATTAGCATCAACCAAAAAGATACGCCAGATCTCGGTCTCTTCGGGCCCGTGCGGATGCCAAACACAAAGTGCACGCGGTTGCCCGCCATGATAGGAAGTATTTGGAAAGATGGTACCGACGAAGGGTAGAAGTCGTGATTTTTCACCGAGCCGCTTCTTCCTCTCCTCGTAACAATGGCGATAGTATTCTGCGACTATTGGATTGTCCTGAAATGCATCGTGATATTCTGCACCCGTTGGCTTCAACGCGCTGTGGACGCCATGTCCGCCCGGGAAACTGATCCAGACATGCTGCGCGTCGTCAAGGTCTCCGTCGCGCCGACCCTTTGTTCCGCGCGCTGCACTCGGGCCAATACCAACGAGGTCGACTGAGCGGTGCGAAATATTATGATAAGTATCGCCCAAGAAGTTTTCGGATGGCAGTTTCCAATTGCATGGCACTACCCATTTGTGAATGCCTATAAAAGCCTCGGAGCCACCCTCGCTTCCATCTCGGTGATCAAGCGTCAGGTCTAAATGCTCTCTCGCATCTCCAAGATACGACAGAAACGAAGGTGCATCCTTATCCCAAGTTGCCCAAATTGTGCCTTTGTAGTTGATCAGTTTCGCCACTTCGATCAATGACCATTTGGACTTATCTAAGTCGGGGTAAAGTTGTTCCTGCTGTGGTAGACCGACTAGAGCTCCATCAAGTCCATAACTCCACGCATGATACGGACAGGTAAAGACGTTGGTGTTACCCTCGTCATACAGGCAGACCTTCATACCCCGATGGCGACAGGAATTGAGATAGGCACGAATGTCGCCCGCGCGATCGCGGCAAAGGATAACTGGCTCCGTACCCATCCGAGTTGAAACGAAATCACCTGGTTTCGGAATTTGGCTATCATGTCCTATAAACAGCCAGCTGCGGGTAAAAATAGTTTCCTGCTCCTGCTCGAAGATATCGCGATTGGTGAAGATCACACGGTCGATCAATCCATTATCGGGATCAACCCATTGGCACCTTTGATCACTGTTCATCGATTTGGATCCATTCATATTTCTGGAATAAAGGTAGCGTCCTGCACCACGATGACCAAGATTGGGTTACGGATTAATTTTTATCGAATAATACCCGCGTACACCCGATCTTAGATCTCGGCACATTTGTATTTTCTGAAAACTTCGGCTACCTCTCATCAGGCAACAAGGAGATTTCCAGAAATGTCGTTCGAGACAGTCGAAGAGGCCATCGTTTACGTTCTTAAAAAGCAGAAGGCATATATGGAAGCAGAAGCTGATAAGGCACGCTCAATGGGTGATACGGAAACCGTACATCGAAATATGAAGCGCATCGAAAATATGGGGTTTGGGGTCAAAGTCGAGGACCTGAACGATGACCATGAAGAGGCACGTGTAGATGAGTTGTTCGTCTGGATTGAGCGGTTTGAACAAAATGGTATCAAACACACTCCGGTGACTCAGAAGGCATACGAACTCCTAAAGAACGACAAGGACCTCTTCATCGTCTGATTGTGCCAGCATATTTGTCATTGAGTATGCCTTCACGAGGCCTCAACATATCCTTGAAAAAATAGCGTGGGAATGTGCATCATGACGAATATTAATCAAAGGTTGAAGACGGATGAGCGTGGCGAAGGACCAACTCCCATCCAAGCTGCGCCGATTTTTGTCTGGCCAATCCATCCACTCCCTATGCTTAAATTTTTTTTTGGGCATCCTGGCTACTTCCTGCCAATGAACATCCTCTACATGGGCCTTGCCATTGTTAGCTGGTTTTGGCTTACACCGGATCTCACCAGCATGAAGACGTTCAAATGGGATTGGATTGCCATAATTTATAGCCGTAACCTCATTCTTACTTTCCTAGTTTTCGGTGGGTTGCATTGGCGTTTCTACACAAGGTCAGCGCAGGGTGTTCGCTTTATGCTCAATCAAAAGCTGCCAACCGTCTCTCATCAACGTTTTCTCTTTGGCAATCAAGTGCGTGAAAACATGTTTTGGACAGCAGGCAGCGCAGTCGTGGTCTGGTCATCCTATGAGGTTATCACCTTATGGGCCTTCGCTAACGGCTATATTCCGATGCTGGATTGGGAGGCGCACCCGATCTATTTCATTCTTTTGTTTTGCGCAATACCGATCATCCGCGACGCACATTTCTACTTCGTTCACCGGCTATTACATTACCGCTGGCTTTACCGCCCAGTTCACCAGTTGCATCATAAGAACATGGATATTGGACCTTGGTCTGGCATGTCTATGCACCCTATTGAGCACATTCTCTATTTCAGCGGCGCTTTGCTGCATTGGGTTCTAATATCGCATCCAATACATGTGATCTTTCATCTACAGGCAACCGGACTAACACCGGCCATGGGCCACGTAGGCTATCACAAATGGATGAAAAAAGACGGCACCGGCGCTTCTATTGGTCAGCGCTACTTCCACTATCTCCATCACCGATATTTTGAATGTAATTATGGCGGTGACGGGACGGTGCCGCTGGACAAGTGGTTCGGCACTTGGCACGACGGAACGCAAGAAAGCCATGAAAAAATGCGCGGAAAGCGAAAAGAGACTCATGGCATCTAAAAATTTGAAACCAACGAGTTTAATCGACAGCTGTTAGCTGCCTAGTTGAGCGGCGGATTAAAGCTCGTCAAATCTATACCTTTAACAGCCGCCTTATATTCCTCAATACTAGGTGTCCGACCGAGGATCGTCGAGAGCACCACAACCGGCGTTGAAGCGAGGAGGGACTCTCCTTTCTTGCCTTCCAAGTCCTCAACGACGCGACCTTGGAATAGGCGCGTCGATGTTGCCATCACAGTGTCTCCCTTTTCCGCTTTCTCTTGATTACCCATGCAGAGATTGCAGCCAGGTCGTTCTAGATACATGATATTGTCATACTTTGCGCGCGCCTCTGTTTTCGGCGCACTGTCATCAAACTCGAAGCCTGCATATTTCTGCAGTATGCTCCAGTCACCCTCTTCTTTCAATTCGTCAACAATGTTGTAGGTTGGCGGAGCAACTACCAACGGCGCCTTAAACTCAAAATTGCCATGTAAAGCCTCGAGGTTTCGGAATATCTGAGCGACAATTTTCATGTCGCCTTTATGAACCATGCAAGAACCGACAAAACCAAGATCAACCTTCTTATCCGCATTATAATAGGAGATGGGACGAATTGTGTCGTGCGTGTAGCGCTTCGATGGATCAATGTTCTCGACATCAGGGTCAGCAATCATCGGTTCGTCGATTTGGTTAAGATCGACGACTACCTCAGCGAAATACTTCGCATTTTTGTCAGGTGACAATGCTGGCTCCTCACCGGATCTAATTTCGGTAATGCGCTTATCCGCTTTATCGATCAACCCTTTTAACATCTGAGCCTCGTTGTCCATGCCTTTATCAATCATGACCTGAATACGGCTCTTAGAAATTTCTAAAGATTCGATAAGTGTGTCGTCATCAGAAATACAAATGGAGGCTTTTGCCTTCATCTCGGCAGTCCAGTCAGTGAACGTAAAGGCCTGGTCCGCGAGTAAAGTGCCTATATGAACTTCAATAATCCGCCCTTGAAAAACGTTATCGCCAAATTGGTCGAGCATCTGCGCCTGCGTCGCATGAACCACGTCCCGGAAGTCCATATGATCACCCATCCGACCCTTAAAAGTAACCTTAACCGAATCAGGGATGGGCATCGTCGCCTCACCCGTCGCCAGCGCCAGGGCGACTGTGCCAGAGTCCGCACCAAATGCTACGCCCTTGGACATTCGGGTGTGAGAATCGCCACCGATAATAATCGCCCAATCATCAACTGTTATGTCGTTTAGAACCTTATGGATAACATCCGTCATGGGATGATATTTGCCCTTTGGGTCCCGCCCTGTAATAAGACCGAACCTATTCATGAATTCCATGAGCTTCGGCGTATTGGCCTGCGCCTTTTCATCCCATACCGAAGCTGTATGACAACCCGATTGGTAGGCACCATCGACGTCCGGGGATATTACGGTTGAGGCCATTGCCTCAAGTTCCTGCACCGTCATCGGGCTAGTAGTATCCTGAGATCCAACGATGTTCACCTTAACGCGGACGTCCGAGCCGGCATGCAGAATGGTGCCTTCAGCCACACCAACGGCATTCTTATTGAAAATTTTCTCAACCGCTGTCAGGCCCTGACCAGCTAGAGAAAGCTCTTTAGATGGGGCAAAGACAGATTTCATCTCAACTCCAAGGGTTTCGGCAGCAAAAGTCTGCAGCTTCTTGCCGAATACAACCGCATAAGAACCCCCAGCTTTTATAAATTCAACATTTTGTGGCGTAAATGATGACGAAACATCCATAAGGTCTTCATTGCCGTCTGCATCGCGCAGTTTTCCATCTTTTGTATTGATGGTCAGAACAGTGCCTGTTGCAACCGAGTACCGCTCTTCTAAAATCGGATTGCCGTCATTGTTCAGGATTGGGTTGCCGTCATCATCCGTAACTTTAGACCAATTCTTCAAGTCGATACCAATGCCCCCAGTCACGCCCAAAGCCGTCATAAAAATTGGCGAAATACCATTTGTTCCGGCCACGATCGGAGCATTGTTCACAAACGGTATGTATGGACTTGTCGGTGTCCCAGTCCAAAGCGCAACGTTATTAACGCCAGACATACGTGACGAGCCGACACCCATAGTGCCCTTTTCAGCGATCAGCATCACGCGCTTGTCGGGATGCTGTTTTTGTAGTTCTCGGATTTCATTCTGCCCCTTCTCCGAGACGAAGCATTTTCCGTGCAATTCACGGTCCGCCCGGGAATGCGCTTGGTTGCCCGGAGACATCAGATCAGTGGAAATATCGCCTTCTGCGGCGACATAGGTTACAACCTTAATCTCTTCATCAATCTTTGGCAGGTTGGTAAAAAATTCGCCCTTAGCGTAGCTCTCAATAATATCTTTAGCGACCGCGTTGCCAGCACGATAAGCCTGTTCCAGTCTGTCAGTATCGGCGGCGTACAGATAGACCTGTGTTTTGAGGACGTCAGCCGCCTGGCCAGCAATCGTGCTATCGTCGCCCAAAGCAAGATCCAATAGCACTTCAATCGAAGGCCCCCCCTTCATGTGAGACAGCAACTCAAACGCGAAGGTAGGCTTTATTTCCTTAACCAATTCTTTACCAAGAATAATCCCCTTCAAGAAGGCCGCTTTGACAACGGCCGCACTTGTTGTGCCCGGCAATGAATTATAGATCAAAAATTCAATCGATTCGTTACGAAATTCATTATCCGTATCCCTAATTTGAGCAATTATCTCACTCAGGAGCGCACCATCCTCAATGGGTTTTGGGCTTAAACCTTGCGATTTCCGCTCTTCAATTTCATTTAAATAATCGGTGTACAAACTCATATCGATCTAGACCCATTTGTTTTGCTCATAGCCCGGGTGCCGAAACGTGAAAATAGTCGGCGATACAACCTAAAACACATTATCCCATCCTTAATTCAGCCAAGTTTAGCTTGCAAGGCGAAACCAATCCATTAACAAAGTGCCGGCGAGTTTACGCTAAGCAAGTACCTCAGCGAGGAAATTCTCCATCGCCCTCCAAGACCGCCGGTCGGCATCCGCTTGGTACATCGCACCCATGTCCGGCGCGTTGGCATCTGGATTAGTGAAGGCGTGCAAAGTATTGCCATAACCATGGATTTGCCAATCCGCTCCCGCCTCCGTGAGCTCCTCAGCCAACGCCACGACATCCGTTGGCGGCACCATTGGATCGTCCCAGCCATGCAGTGCCAGTACCTTGGCCTTGATCGCATTACCATCCGTATTGCCAGGTTTGTTAAATAGGCCGTGAAAGCTTGCGGCACCCTTGAAGTCTTCGCCAGTTCGCGCAAGATCCAGCACGCAGAGCCCGCCAAAGCAGTAGCCAGTTGCCGCAATCTTGCCAGCATCGACTTCCGGTACATTACGTAGCACCTCTATACCAGTTTTTAGCCGATTTTGAAGCATCTGCCGATCCTCAAGGAAAGGCGCCATTAGCTTGGTATTTTCCTCGGGATCTTTGCCGAGTATGCCCTTGCCGTATACATCCATTGCAAGAGCCGCGTAACCCAGGTTGGCGAGCTTTCGAGCTGCTTCTTCTTCAAACGGACTGCGCCCTGCCCACGCGTGCACAATCAGAACGCCAGGACGAGGTCCAGATGCAGCATCATCCCATGCAAAATATCCTTCAAGCGTAATACCGTTATCAGCGTAATCAATGGTTCTATTTTTTACAGTCATTAAGCCTTCTCCTTCATTCGCCTCGCCCAAACAAGCCTCCGATTAATAAGGAAATGCATCCAAGTCCGCAGAAAACAATCGGCCTAAACTGCTCAATTGCTTCAACATCTCCTCTCAACTCTCAGTAAATTTGAATGGAATGAGGTCTGTCGTATAAGGAAGAGGCCACAGAAAAACCGTTTTATAGAAATGTTACCAACCAATAAGTGACCAAAGCATATTTCCCGCACGTTCCGCACGAAAATGAAAAATCCAAAGTTCTCCTCTGAAGCTATGAGAACGCGAGTTTTATCTAGTCATCGTCTGACAAAGCTAAGTCGAACTCTCAATGAATATCCGTACCCAAAATAGTCGCGAGTGAAATTGAGTCTTCAGTTCAACCGATGGTACCCTTAGTTAATCCCATAAACCCCGAGCGCGCCGCCCGCCATCACTTGATGCGTCGCTTCATCCGAGAGTGTTGCAAGGCGTTCACGCAACATTTTCGGCGCGTCAGGAAAGAAGCCATCTTGATGAGGATAATCAGTCGCCCACATAATTTTATCTGGACCAATGTACTCTGCGAGCACCGCGATGCTGTTTTCAACCGGCTCGAAGGAAATCCAGCAATTGCGCTTAAACAACTCACTCGGTCGCATCGATGGCGCAAACTCATTAAATCCTTTGTCGTCGAAATGGCGATCCATGCGATCAAGCCACGGTGCGATCCAGCCACCACCAGACTCGAGGAATGCGATCCTCAGTTTTGGATGCCTATCAACAACGCCACCCCAAATTACGGCTAAGGCTGCCAGCATCATCTCCATTGTGTGGGAGACCATATGCCGAGCGGCCCGGTCTTCCTCAAATCGATCAACACCAACTGTAGGCATCGCATTAGTCGAGCCTTCGTGAAAGCCAATCGAAAAATCAAGATCCTCAGCGAGACTCCAGAATGGAGCATACATTGGATCGCTTAACATCTTCTTGCCATGGTAGGGATTCGGCCGTAGGAAGCCCCCACACATACCAAGCGTCTCGCGCGCAAACTTCATCTCGGCCATTGCATTCTCCACAGATTGCATTGGCAACATAGCAACACCGAAAAGTCGGTCGGGGTGTGGTTCACAATAATCGGTTAACCAACGGTTATAGGCACGACACATGGCTGCAGATAGATCCGGGTCCTCCACTGCTCCAGTGAATAATCCCAAACTCGGATAAAGAAATGCTGCGTCAATTCCATCGGCATCCATATCAACAATCCGAGTATCTGGATCAAAGCCTCCCTTCCGACCCTCTTCGTATTTGAGGGTGTTAACCTTTACTTCACCTTGACGCACACCGATCGAACCAAGGCTGCCAATTCCACGTGGATTACCAAGGAGTTTCCCCTCGACAGAAATTCGCTCCGCGCCGTTCTCGTCTATGACATGCTGTGGCCGGCGTTCGCGAAACGCTGGGTCAATGTAGTCGTCCCATAACGTGAGCGGTTCCAGAATATGACCATCCGCGTCGACGGTATCGTAAATCCGTGTCATCGCATCCCCCCCCTCCGTTCCAATATATAATAATAAAGGTAGGGCGTAGAGGGTTATTCGACGACCCTAGCGAGAAAGAGCCAAAGTTCTTTGCATACAGGAATTTTCGGTACGGATTTCTCACTACCTTATTAACGAGATATCAGCTAATTTTCAAATCAAAGTGAAACACCTATCGGCAATCCCTCGATAGCTTCGAATATCCTCAATTAAAATTCGGATGCGATTTCGGTAAAATATCAACACACCGTCTATCACACGCTCTGGCCCATCATAACCCCGACTAGTTACTCAGAAATTCGCTGCCGTTCACGACCAGCCTACTTCGGCTTTGGGCCCGTCGCAATAACGCTTTCTCTTGTGGACATGCGCTCGTGCCAGGCCGTAAGGTTTTTGAGTTCCTCTGGGATTTTAATTCGTGCGATGCGGCCAATACCGAACGCGCAGATAGCCGTTATGTCGGCAATTGTGAAACTGTCACTCGCAATAAAGTCGCGACCAGAAATTTCTCCATCGAGCCAGGCCATTTTCTCTTCCGCATTTCGTTTACAGAGATCGCCAAATTCTGGCACCTGCTCTATCCGCCCTTCCCAATAAGGATGCCCATGGCGAAAGGCACCCGTCATATTGTGCATGATCTCGATCTCCATCCGGCGGTCCCACATTTCAACATTCGCACGGTCGCGGGCATTCTTTCCCATCAAGATAGGTTCTGGATTGAGTTCCTCAAAATAGCGGCAGATTGCTTTGGATTCTGCGAGAAATGTACCATCGTCCATCTCCAAAACCGGTACACGCGCTAGGCCGTTCTTTGATATAAACTCTGGCGAGAAATTTTCTTTAGCACCTAAATCGATATCCACTGTTTCGATGTCGATACCTTTTTCCATAAGGTAAATAACAACCCTGCGCGGGTTCGGCGCTACTTGGGCACTCCAAAGTTTCATCTAAACTCTCTCCTTCTTATTTTTCAGTATATCAAAACAACTGATCGCTTTTCAGTATCACGCAATATAATTAGCGGGTTTATAGGTGATCATAATCTCCATCTTACTCATACAACAAGCTTCGGTTACCCCAAATAACTAGGCTCTAATTTGCAATTGGTGGCAGAATTTATTTTTCCCGCGGTGCGCACGCCATCAGCTGATTTAGCAATTACAGAACCAGTTTCTTTCGTCCCAGATACACGGCCAATACAATGATTTTACCGCCTACTTATCTACTGGCCTGTCTTCCACAATTCAAATTTGCCGCCGAAAACTATAACGATTGGGCCAAACGAAAATGTGCGAGGTGCGTTAAGTTGTGCTTCCCAGCGGCTGTTTTCGTAACAGAGGCGCATGAGTTCCCCCGCTTCCATTTCCGGGTTTACGTCGCCGACATGCCGTATTTCGAAATCGCGTTCACCTTTCTTTGCAACCACATAAGCACCGCAGCGGAAGGAACGATCGCCTTTGCTCCACTCATGCTTTTTTTCTTCTTCCTGAAAAGAAATATTACCTACACCCGCAGCCACGCCGTCCGAACTAGTACCACCGCGCGAAGAAAGGAACTTGAAGCGTGATCCTTCGACTGGCATTGCCGCTAGCAATTTAGCAATCTCATCAGCACGCCAGGATTCAAAGCCGTTAGGTGCATCGCCAATCGCCTTGATGTGCGCCGCTACTCGAAGTCTAAAACTTTGATCCATTTCGCCCATTTGCAGTTACGGCATAAGCCTGTTATCGAAAAAAAGTAATATCTCCGCTTAGAGGGCTTCCAGCAACTATCGAATACACTGGTGCCGCGCAATGGATCACGTAAAAGTAGAGCATGGCTATCGTCGAAATAGTTGAACTGCCTAATTTTTTGCCGAAGAGAGCACGGCTGCTCGGCCTTGACCTCGGTTCAAAATCAATCGGCCTAGCCATTTCGGATTCTCTCTTACATATCGCCTCGCCGTTGTTAACAATTCAACGCAAAAAATTTACTGCCGACGCGACTGCGCTCAAACAGATAATCGACGAGCGTCACATCGGAGCCCTAATTCTAGGTTTGCCAAAAAACATGGATGGTAGTGAAGGTCGGCGCGCCCAATCGACGCGCCAGTTCGCGGAAAATCTCTTGCAAAAATTCGACATCCCTATCGCCTTCTGGGATGAGCGACTATCGACTGTGGCCGTCGAACGCGTGCTGATTGACGAAGCTGACCTTTCCCGACGAAAGCGTGCCAATGTGGTTGATAAGATGGCTGCCAGCTATATTCTTCAGGGTGCGCTCGACCGACTTGCGCCCATAATAGCCTAGAAGCACGCTCGATGGATAAGAGCCTGCTTGTTTAGTTATCAGGTGCGACCGGTGGAATGATAAATGCTTGTCTCGCGCGTGCCGGAACCAACGTTTTGAATGTCTATACTTTCAAGACCTCAGGTCAGCGACGAAACACTAAACAAAATTTCAGCTCGTTTTGTGCGCTCTCTTCTCTGTGTGAATGGACTGGATAGGGCCACTGCCTGACTTTGCGGATTGTCGTAACTCAAACAATCCTTAAATCTTTTTTTAACACACGAATTCGGGGGTTATAGGATATGCAGCCGTTAAAAGATGTTCGCGTCCTGTCTGTCACTGTTTATCTAGCTGGCCCTTTTCTCAGCATGACCATGGCTCGATTCGGTGCAGAAGTGATCAAAATAGAAACACCCGGCAGAGGTGACCCAATCCGCTTAAATGGCCCTTTTGCTGGACCGGAAGGCGTCCATCCAACACAACAAACGGACGATGATCTCACGACAAAATTTCTAAAACGCAGCGAAGGTGTTAAAAGCATCACACTCAATCTGAAGGATCCGGTTGGGAAGCAAATGTTTCTTGAAATGGCTAAGAAATCCGACGTCGTTCTGGAAAACTTGTCGCCGGGATCTATGAAACGATTGGGCTTAGGGTACGAAGATGTTGCTGCAGTAAATTCAGAGATCGTCTATTGCTCAATCTCGGGCTATGGCCAAGAAGGCCCCTACGCAAACAACCCTGCGCATGACCATCAGATCCAAGCCATGTCGGGCATGATGGATGTGAACGGCGAGGCTAGCGGTCCTCCAACACGGGTCGGCGTTTTCGTTGGCGACCTGGCAACGCCGCTCTACTCCGCGTTCGCCATATTAGCAGCGCTCCGTCATCGCGATCAAACCGGCGAAGGTCAATATTTAGATGCATCGATGATGGATACATTGGTAACGCTTATGTTCATGGAACCAATGGAGGAAATCCTCGCCCAGGGTCTCCCTGTCCGCGCGGGCAACAACGCTCGAACAGATCCAACAGGCCTCTACCGGCTGACAGACGGCGACATTATTATTACCTTAGCAAGTGACGAACGTTGGAAACGCCTTTGCGGTGCGCTCGAAGCAGAAGACATCTTGACCAATCCACGCTATGCAACATCCATGGGCCGGGCAGAACATATTGCAGCGGTTCGCTCTGACATTCAGGAAAAATTTTCAGGTTGGACCGTGGCTCAAGCAATCGAGAGGCTTAAGAACGCAGGCGTGCCTGTGGCGCCCGTTCGCACCTTAAGCCAGGTCGCGGAAGACCCACATTTCCAACAACGCGGCACACTGAAGCCGATGCGTCACAACGCCCTCGACAAACCTGTCAAAGGTGGCGTCGTTCCGGGATTTCCGGTTCAGTTCTCCTCTGGCCCCCTACCGCAACCCCGCGGCGGAGTCTCCCTTGGCTATGACAACGAAGACGTATATAAGCGCCTACTAGGCCTTGATTCTGAGAATCTCGCAAATTTGAAACGAAACGGCACGATCTAAAGGTTCGCACCCGATTCGCCGTAATTTTTGTGATCCACCTAACTAATCGCTATCCGCGACTGCCCTGTTTACAAGGCTTCGCGGCTAAGCCTTGCAAGAATGGCATAATCGCACATATATTCACCCTTTAATGGCAGTGTCACAACAGATCTCCAAAGACTTAACTTACCGGTTCTCCCATCGGCATTTTCTGGCTATTGAAGGTCTTTCACCCGACGAAATCACATTTCTGCTTGATCTCGCTGATACATACGTAGATCAGAACCGTCGACCGGATAAGAAAAGTGATATTTTGCGGGGTCGCACAATTATAAATCTTTTCTTTGAGACCTCGACCCGGACGTCGAGTTCTTTCGAACTCGCGGGCAAGCGTCTAGGCGGCGACACCATGAACATGTCGGTTGCTTCGAGCGCGGTAAAAAAGGGAGAAACTTTAATCGACACTGCCATGACCTTAAATGCAATGCATCCAGACGTGCTGATCGTCCGACATGCCGATTCTGGTGCAGTAAAACTACTTTCTGAAAAAGTAAATTGTTCGGTCATCAATGCTGGTGACGGCACACACGAACACCCTACACAGGCTCTCCTTGATGCACTGACCATCCGTCGCCGCAGAGGAAGAATTCATCGACTGACAGTCGCCATTTGTGGCGATATCCTGCATAGTCGGGTAGCCCGCTCAAATATTCACCTCTTAAACACCATGGGGTCGCGAATTCGTCTTGTAGCCCCACCAACGCTTTTACCGAGTGACATTGACAGATTTGGTGTAGAGGTCTTCCACGATGTAGAAGAAGGGATCAAAGACTGCGATATCGTTATGATGTTGCGACTACAAAATGAACGTATGCAAGGCATGTTCGTGCCATCAATCCGCGAATATTTTCGATATTTTGGTCTGACGCGTGACAAATTAGCAGCCGCAAAGCCGGATGCGCTGGTTATGCACCCAGGACCAATGAATCGCGGCGTAGAAATCGATTCCGACTTGGCAGACGATCTAGACCGCTCCGTTATCCGTGAACAGGTGGAAATGGGCGTCGCAGTAAGGATGGCATGCCTCGATGCACTGACCCGAAACGAATTGGCAGACACGCTGTGACAACGCCCCGTATCGCATATCTGAATGCGCGTCTACTTGATCCCGAGAGCTCTCTCGATACTCTTGGCGCACTGCTTATCGAGGACGGGAAAATAGCTGATTTCGGCCCGGAACTTTTCAAAGATGGTGCTCCATCTGTTTCAGAAGTCATAGATTGTAAGGGGCGTTGCCTCGCCCCCGGCCTTGTTGACATGCGAGTGCAGATTCGCGAACCAGGAGAAGAACATAAGGAAACAATCGAAACCGCATGCCGGGCAGCAGCAGCCGGTGGTGTCACGACAATAATAGCCCTACCAAACACGACACCTGTCATCGACGACGTGTCAGTGGTCGAGTTCATGCATCGCCGAGCTAACGATGCAGGAGCCGTCAAAGTCCGATGCTACGGATCAGTTACACGCGGTACCAAGGGGGAGCAACTCACCGAGATGGGCCTGCTAGCAGATGCTGGCGCCGTCGCTTTCACAGATGGTACCCGGGCGGTAGCTGATGCAATGGTTATGCGGCGTGCACTAAGTTATGCCAGAGGTTTCGGCCTGATGATAGCCCAACACCCGGAAGACCCCAATCTCGCTAACGGAGGCGTAATGAACGAGGGCGAAATTGCGAGTCGCCTTGGGCTTCCCGGTATTCCCGGTGCTGCCGAAGTCATCATGGTGGAACGCGACCTCCGGTTGGCTGAGTTGACGGGGGGCCGTTATCACGCAGCACACATCTCGACAAGAGGCGCCGTTGAGGCAATCCGCCTTGCAAAGGCACGAGGTTTGGACGTCACTTGCGACACCGCGCCGCATTATTTTGCTCTTAATGAGACCTCTGTGGGCGACTACCGGACCTTTGCGAAAGTCTCACCACCCTTGCGTTCCGAAGACGATCGCAGGGCCGTCATCCAAGGTTTAGCCGACGGAACTATTGATGCTGTCGCAAGCGACCATACACCAAGCGATCAAGACTCTAAGCGCTTACCATTCGCGCAAGCGGAGTTTGGAATCGTTGGTTTGGAGACATTGCTCACACTAACGCTTGAGCCTTTCCATAACGGCGAAATCTCGCTTTTGGACGCACTAGCGAAAATCACTCTAAACCCCGCACGAATTTTGGGCCTCAATAGTGGCCGACTAAAACGCGGCGCCGCAGCGGATCTTGTGTTATTCAACGCCGACATGCCGTGGCGTATCGAAGAAGAAGGCTTCCGCAGTAAATCTAAGAATACGCCTTTCGACGGCCGACCCGTACAGGGCCGCGTACTGGAAACATTGGTTAATGGACAATCCATCTACAAACTTGCCGCCTAGTCTAGGCTCTAGAAAAGGAGCCGATGATGCCCGATCCCATTAGTTGGAGCCAAGACCTTCCATATTTTGCCGCAGGATTCGTTATTGCCTATTTACTTGGGTCGGTCCCTTTCGGATTTTTGCTGACAAAACTCCTGGGCGTTGGCGACATTCGTCAGATTGGTTCCGGTAATATCGGCGCGACCAACGTTCTTCGGACCGGACGGAAAGGTTTGGCGATCGCAACACTCGTTTTGGATGCTGCAAAAGGCTTCGTGGCCGTAATAGTCGGCCAGTTGTTTGGCCCGGATATCGCTATCATTGCTGCGTGGGGCGCTGTACTCGGACACTTATTCCCGATCTGGCTAAAATTTAAAGGTGGCAAAGGCGGTGCTACGGCACTAGGTGTAGGGATCGGCCTTGTCCCAGTCTTGGGTCTCTATGCTGGTCTAACATGGTTGACTATCGCATTTTTGCTACGCTATTCATCATTGGCAACCCTCATCACGATTGCGGCCGCTCCCGCTTATGCTTCACTGATGGGATATCACCAGATCTCGGAAGCCTTTATCCCGATAGCACTGCTCGTATGGTTCAAACATCACGCTAATATACGCCGTCTTCTAAAAGGCCAAGAGTCCAGGATTAAATTAAAGTCCACCTAACCCTCTCCCTCTCTTTTGTTTTAAATATGGGACAAGCAGCGCCATACTCGTCAATTGACCTATAACGTAATGGCAAATCACTAACATCTCTGTCAGATGCGTTTATACAACACAAGAATATTGGGCCAAAGGTGTTTGGGTAACGCATGTTTACTTCCACCAGTGCGATTCGCGAACAAGTATTAAGGGAAGTCTCCACAATGCCAAGTGAGCGCCTTAAATTCACTATTTTTAGGAGTGGAAAATTAATCGGCTATAAAATAGTGTTTATGATTTAGTTGCGCTAATTCCTACGGACTTTTCCGTGATCACTTAGAACATTTACCCCCCATCCAAAAAGCTACCAAAACAAAACTATCTTTATAACCCATATCCTAATTTAGAAGCCTAAGAATTAGTTATAAAATTCAGAGAGATACAGCCGAAGCAGCGAATCCTTTACCGTCACCTAATGACCAATTTACATCGCGTTTCAATCAAAAATTGGTAACCATTAAAAATGCACTTCACTCCATCAATATTGCGGATAAAATACAATGCATCAGTCAAAACTCTGTCGGCCTTTTCGACTATGTTTTAGGGCTCGCAGTCACAAAACTTTTCTTCATTTAAAGCATAAGCATGGTTGACGAATAGGCTCGGCAATGTCAATTCGTATCGGGCCGGAGGGAGCGTTGGGGACCACTGCCGATGGTAAACGACCATGAAGACAGACAAAAACAAAGAGTTTCCGCTTCCGATCGATGACAATTGTGGTAGTCGAATCGCCCGCTAAGGCGAAGACAATAAATAAATATCTCGGCGCTGATTTCCGCGTTCTGGCAAGCTATGGCCATATTAGAGACCTGCCATCAAAAGATGGCTCTGTGCGTCCAGACGATGATTTCGATATGTCCTGGGAAGTCGACAGCAAAAGCAAAAAACGCATCGATGAAATCGCTAAAGCTTTAAAGACCGATGATACGCTAATTCTCGCGACCGACCCGGACCGGGAAGGCGAAGCCATTTCTTGGCATGTTGAAGAGGTACTACGTCAACGTAAAGCGCTGAAAGACGTTAATGTAAGCCGTGTCGTTTTCCACGAGATCACGAAAGATGCGATCCTCGAGGCTATGAAACAACCTCGGGCAATTAACCAGGAACTAGTCGATGCTTATTTGGCGCGGCGGGCCCTCGACTACCTGGTTGGGTTTACATTATCACCGGTGCTATGGCGAAAGCTTCCCGGCTCGCGATCGGCAGGCCGTGTACAATCGGTCGCGCTGCGTCTCATCTGCGAACGGGAAGCCGAAATTGAAGTTTTCCGGCCCCAAGAATATTGGTCGATCATCGGGCAGTTTGAAACGATTAAAGGTATCCCCTTCCCCGCACGCCTGACACATTTCGAAGGCGAACGATTGGATAGACTGGCGATCAATAGCGAGACCGAAGCCGAAGCTGCCAAACAGATTATCGAAAGCAGCAGTTTCACCGTCTCCTCTGTCGAGAAGAAATCGGTGCGTCGCAACCCCGCCCCGCCCTTCACAACTTCAACTCTGCAACAAGAAGCGAGCCGCAAGCTTCGCTTCGGTGCAAGCCGGACAATGCAAATTGCGCAGAGGCTTTATGAAGGGATCGATATCGGCGGCGAGACCGTTGGTCTAATCACCTATATGAGAACAGACAGCGTTACTCTAAGCAGCGAGGCAATCAGCGGCTGCCGTCGATTTATCGATTCCGATTTTGGCTCAAATTACCTGCCAGAGAAACCCCGGGTCTATCGCACTAAGGCCAAGAATGCTCAGGAAGCACACGAAGCAGTCCGACCAACGGACCTTTCCCGACGACCCACTGAGATGAAACCCTATCTCGACGACGAGCAATTCAGGCTCTACGAGTTGATCTGGAAGCGCACGCTGGCATCTGAAATGGAGAGCGCTGTTTTCGACCAAGTGGCCGCAGACTTGGCATCAACGGATAAAAAAATCGTACTTCGAGCAAATGGCTCAGTTCTAAAATTCGATGGATTCCTTAAGCTCTATCAAGAAGGCGAGGACGATAAACAAGATGACGATTCGGGCGATCGTCGTCTACCACAGATGACCGAGGGCGAGGATTCAGACCTGAAATCGATCGACACAGACCAGCATTTTACACAGCCACCTCCTCGCTACAGCGAGGCGAGCCTTGTTAAAAAGATGGAAGAACTCGGGATCGGTCGACCATCCACTTACGCTTCCATTCTTAAAGTTTTACAGGACCGGAACTACGTACGCTTAGAACGGCGTCAATTCATCCCGGAAGATCGGGGTCGATTGGTTACAACGTTTCTAACTTGTTTTTTCCAACGATACGTTGAGTACGGGTTTACAGCTGCGCTTGAAGAGCAACTGGATGATATTTCAGATGGAAGCCTCAACTGGAAGAAAGTACTGCGAGATTTTTGGCAACCGTTTTCGCATAAAACCGAAGAGACGGCTTCGCTCAAGTTCTCCGAAGTACTAGATGCCTTAGATGAAGATCTCGGCCCACACTTCTTTCCTATTGGGGAAAACGGTGACAGCGCCGCCGCGCGCCTCTGTCCTGTTTGTAAAGAGGGCCGCTTATCATTGAAACTTGGCCGCTATGGTGCATTTGTCGGCTGCTCTGGCTACCCGGACTGTAAATATACGCGTCAGCTCGCCGTTGCCGGAAACGGCGAGGACGATATTGATTCACCTTTAGCTGCCGGCCCAGTACTTCTCGGTAAAGACCCCGACAGCGGTCTGGACGTCAGCCTTCGAAAAGGCCCATACGGCCCCTACATTCAACTCGGCGAAGCTATCCCAGCAGACAAAGAGAAGAAACAAAAGGCGGTCAAGCCGAAGCGAGCCTCGTTGCCAAAAGGCATGATGCCGGCCGATATCTCGCTTGAGATAGCGCTCCGCTTACTATCCTTGCCACGCGAGGTCGGCCCGCACCCCGAGACCGGCAAAATAATCTCAACCGGTATCGGGCGTTATGGACCGTATCTGCGTTATCAAAGTAAATACACTTCGCTGCCAGCCGAAGACGATGTTCTATCTATCGGTCTCAACCGGGCGGTGACGATCCTCGCAGAGGTAAAACCCTCAAGCGGTCGCGAACTCGGGGCTCATCCTGAAGATGGCAAACCGATTATGGCACAAAAGGGACGATTTGGCCCCTATGTGAAACACGGCAAGACGAACGCAACGCTACCTAAAGACGTTACATTGGAAGACGTCACCTTGGAGCAAGCCTTGATGTTGATTGCTGAAAAAGTTGCCAAGAGCGTTGGAACAAAGACGAAAACAAGAGCGAAAGCCAAGACAAAGGCCAAGGCCAAATCCAAAGCGAAGAGCGAAAAAAAACAAAAAGGAGCGGCGAGTGAGGGCAATAGTACCTCAAAAGACGCTTAAGGCCTTTGACACGTCGAACGCCTACCTCACAAGAATGGCCGACTAAAGAACAGATTCTTAAGTATATTGAAAAATCAACCAATCATATTAGCAAACGCGAGATTGCACGGGCTTTCCAACTTTCTGGGCCGGGACGCATCTGGTTGAAATCCCTGCTAAAGGAATTGGAGGAAGAAGGGCAACTCGAACGCCACCGAGGCAAGAAAGTCAGCCGCTCTGGCCGTCTTCCGGCCGTGACCGTAATCCGCGTCAGCCATATCGACCAAGATGGCGAGGTAGTCGCCGAACCAATCTCTTGGCAAAAAGGAGGCGGAGATCCTCCCACAATTTATCTTAGCACCTTCCGCGAGCGCGGCCCGACACTGGGCATCGGCGATCGAGTATTAGCTCGTCTTTCGTTCACCGGAGATGACACATACGAAGCACGTCCAATCAAGGTTTTAGGACCTGACATGGGACAATTAATTGGTGTTTTCGAACGGGACGAACGAGGTAAGGGTGTTCTTTATCCGACAGATCGCCGTCACAAATATCCTTACCATATCATGCCGGACCAAGAAGGCGCCGCCCTACCAGGTGAATATGTCATCGCCGAAACGCTCACCAGCGGACGTAATCAAAAAGCCCGCATTCTTGAGCGTATTGGACCGGAAGATGACCCGAAATCCATCAGCCTCGTGGCCATACACACACATGGCCTTCCAGTCGATTTTTCGCCAGATGCCTTAGTCCAGGCAGAACGGGCGCAACCTGCCGAATTAGGTAATCGCGAGGACCTACGCGCTATCCCACTAGTCACCATCGATGGTGCCGACGCGAGTGATTTTGATGATGCTGTATTT
>PBOZ01000081.1 GCA_002724555.1 Rickettsiales bacterium | reverse complement strand
TGACCTATAATTTTAGTTAGCGATGAGTCGTCACGCACACGGAGACGCTGTCCAATCAGGTAAAGTGGTTCTGATAGACCTTTTAGGTATTTGTCGAACTTCTCACGATGGTCTGCATTAACTCCACCAGATTGAATCTGTCCCCAGGAAATCCGTGCATTAGTAGTTAAATACACACCATCTACCGTAACAGCTCTCACACTGATTCCCGTCAACGTCTTACCGTCGCGCAGGCGCAGGAAGTCCTGAGCCGAAACGGATGAAGAGATGCCAATCAGACATATGCTGAATAGCGATAGTAGATACCAATTCAATCTATGCATTACTGATCACGGTACCTTTGGCGCAGCTAGCTGTGGAACTTGGTTTTGTACTCCAACAGCATGAAATTGTCCGCCCGACCGGCTAGCGATAAATCGCATAATTCGTTCACCTGCGAGATTATAGTAGCAAATCGTATGAATGGGAATCTTCGCCCGTAGGTTAAGCCTTTCAATGTATGGTGCAACCTGAGTTGGAAACTCGCCATCGGTCAAAAAGAATATTGCATCCGGTTTTGGATTGAGATTTGAAAACACATAGTTGAATGCCGGGGTTGGTAACGTTCCTCCAAGCGGTAAGACCTGACCGAGCCAGACTTCCAGTGTTGGAAGATCCGTCTTTGGATGTCGCCAACCAAATCTTGGATAAGGAATGGCAAGCGTGTGAAAAAAGACAACCTGAAACCGCTGGTCATTATTAAGTGCTTTCACTGTCTCAAGAATCTGTTGCTTTACGAAAGGTAGTTTTACGCCCCAAGCCATACTGCCACTACAGTCAGCAATAATGCAAATATTCTTCCCTTCTGCTTCGATTCCCATAAATCGCGCTACGTTGTCATCCATAGTAGCTCCATCGAATAAATTACCCTGATTCACTTCATCGCGGAGATCGTTCAGTTGTTGCTGCATCCCTGACTGGTTAATCCCAGTAGTCGTGGAAGCAGTCTTGGTTCCGAATACCTCATCGGCTCGCTGCTTGATAAACTCCCGAATCGGTGAAGCAGACGGCGTAACAATTGGCTGACCTGGCTGCGTTTGAATCGGATTGCCCGACAGAACACCTTGTTGATTCGGTGTAGTGCGTTGTACGGGGTTAAGCGGTACTTGAGGTGCCGCTGGATTTGATACAGGCTGTGGGTTAAGTCCGTTTTGTGCTGGCTGCTGTGGAATTTGTGCCGGGATGCCTGGATTAAGAGGTAATTGCTGGCCAAAACCGAGAGCTTGCAAAATACCTTGCCCACCCTGCGGGTTTACCCCACCAGCGCCAAATCCGTTCCCGAATTGATTTGGAATCGGCTGTGGTTGGGTGGGGCGCTGCTGCGATTGAGTGGCACTTGCAGTCATAGTCAAAATAGCCAACGTGGTAAGTACCAATTGCAATTGGAATTTAAGAAGCTGATATAAGGATGAAGTTAAGTTATGGAGCTGGTACATATCTGTATTTTCCTCCTGTTTGCTTGGCTATATCCTGCATCATCAATTCTCCCGCCTTACTCTCAAAACAGATTGTATTGATTTCAACTTCTTTTCCACCGATGCTCGTTGCCGTCCTAACAATCTGTGGAGCCTGCGACGGATCAAACCCGCCGTCTGTCATAAAGAAAACAACATCTGGGGCTGGCTTAATGTTTTGAAAAATATATGAGAACGCCGGCAGAGGTACTGTACCGCCGATAGGTCCGATTTGCTGAAGCCATGATTCCAATGCTGATAGGTCTCTCTTTGGATGCCGCCAATTCTGCCGCGGAAATGGAATCTCCGAACTGCTAAAGAAACACACCTGAAATTTCTGAGTGGGCTTTAGTGATTTTATTGTCTCTAGTATTTCCGCTTTAAGTGTTGGGAGCTTCCTGCCTTCCGCCATGCTGCCACTACAGTCAGCAATGACACAGATATTTCGACCCTTGCTCGTGATACCCATGAATGTAACTTCGTTACCGGCACCACCGCTGGCGCCACCTGCAATCGCAATCTCTCCGATTGTTCCGCCGGAAGCAGATCCACCTCTCTCGATTAGATTACCGATCTCTGAGTCCGCATCACTCCCACCCGTGTTACTTGATGTTATGACATCGACATTTATTTCATCCAACGTTGCGTTGTCAGTAGATGTGACGTTGGCTTCATTGGCTTCCAACATCTGTGACGACTGGCTCGTAGTTAATTCAACATCAGGTAACGCACCCAGTGAAACCGCTATTCCCTTTCCGTCATCACCAATAGTTCCGCATGACACAAGACCGAGACATACAAACAGAAATGTATGAAAGACGCATGACATCATGCTGGACATCGAACTGCGAGCCCAGTTGCTAAAGCCAGCCGTGCGCACATCGACCGAGTCATCTGTCTCTACATCCAGATAGATATCCGTATTGCAAAACGGGCACGGCGCTGATTCAGGCAGCGGACGTTGAGCCACTGTAAATGAGTGCCCGCAATCGAAGCAATTGACTTTCACGTGTCGCGTTCCGAAGAGTGATGACTTGAATAAGCGATTGGATGTTAATTACCAATACACTTATATAGTATCACCAAAACTCTACTCGGCGTTTGATTTTTTTAAGCGACAGATGAATCAATATCACCGCACAAGAGTACTTTTAAGTTCTCAGTATTTTCGTGAACAATGTACCTGTGGTACCTTCCGTCGCAATTGAAACGCCCCCGAGAGCAAGTAATGCGAGTGGCAAGAGTGGACCGAACGTCACGAGCATGGACCACAGGTCCTTCTTGCAGTACCAGTCGGCGATCATCCCAATCACCGAGCACAAGAAACTGAAGCCGCTTGTGAGCAATACAAAAACCGCAATATCTGCTGGTAAGCGTGCTGAAGTGATTTGGTCCAGGGGGTTTGGGACGTCTTTTGGAGGAAAACACCAAAAGAGAATTAGTATCAGATAACTACCGATTAATACCAAGGCAGACGTTGTATGCCATTCGCTGGCATACAATTCTTCAACTTCATCAAGATCTCCAAATTCATCTCCAAATTCATCATCTTCAAATTCATCATCTTCAAATTCATCATCCAGCAATTCGTCATTCACGACGTCATCGCTCTGTACCTCGTCAGTTACAGCACCATCGGATGCAAGTTCATTCAAAAAATCGTTTGACATGGTAAATTACCGGTCTTAGTGATTCGCTGGAATTATTAGACAGTTTGCCACAATCTTTATCGACATTTACAGCCATCAGACTGTCCTTAAATTTGCACGCAATTCTTAATTACAAAATAACCTTTTGTGCTAATTCTAAAGTGGGTTAACAAATAAGTCGGACTGAATTCATGACAGGCCTAAATGGAATAAGAAACCGAATATTGGTCGGAAAACTTAGTTTATTATTACGTCAAAGATTCAGCTGATACATTTTCGCCCTTCGGGACCATAAAGTGACCCAATATCGCCAATACTACCGCTATGATCGAGGCTACCATGAAAATCCAAAATCCGTACCCAATGCTATGAAAGGGGTTTGCATTTTCATCGGCGGCCATGGGAAATCCAATGCCAAGCTGCACCAGTGACAATAACAATCCAACAATCGACGCAATTGCGGAAGCCAAAAGGTGAATGTACGCCAAGGCAAGTGCTGCGAGCAAACAAACGATGACGCCAAGTATCAGAAACGCTCGATCCACCTCTTCCCTGAATTCTTCCCGCGCTTCTTCTATGTCCGGCCCACCTGCTTGCTCAATTAATTCCTGAGCTGGTGAACTGAAATCGCCAGTTACCATCTGAAAACCGGATTGAGTTAAACGGATCGCCGCTATGCCGGTAGACGACCATGGAAGAAACACCATGATTAATGCAATCACAATCATCCCAGACGAAATAGATGCAAAGATGATATTCACGCCCTGATTGGAACGTGGCTTAACCCTACGGGTTACACTCGCTGTGCGTGGGTAACTTGGACCAGCTCCACCAACCGGCACGTTAGTATCAACAATGGGGACGTGTTGATTGACTGCCACTGCCGATGCAACAGGTTTACCAAAACACGATGCTACTTCTGGTACACTACCGGCCGGTTGCCAGTCATGCATCTGATCGTGCCATACAAAATCACTCTCAACAATCTGACCCGCTTGGGCCATCGCCTGGATTTGCGACAGCGGATATGGACCGTTTTGGCGTCCACCAATTGTCACATACCAGCCCACTGATTCATCTTGTGACACTTGGGTAGCCATTTGTGCTGGCTGGCTAACTACCTGTGGCTGTTGGATTGGCGCGAAGATTTCTGGAAACTCGGCTGCTAGTCGCCAACTGTTTCCGTCAGTGCTCACTTCATTCATTCGACTCATCTGACCCGTCTTCACCAATTCCTGGAGTTTGGAGGTTGGAAACGGACCTCGTTGCGTACCACGAATTCGTACGAAGAATAATTCAGACATGATGTAATACTCTTCTTCGATTCGTTAAAGCATGATGATAACTAAAGTAACTGCTAGAGCGATTATCCCTACCGTACCAAGAACAATAAACATCGTCTTTCGCTTCTTACCTGCTGCTACTTGCTGACGCAACCGCATTAGCTGTTTCTTCTGCACATCTGACACACTACCAGCCTGCTCGAGGCGTCTCACGAGCTTTTCTGAAAGTTCCAGATCGGTCTTATCGATGGCTTGCATAAACCGCCGGTCAAGCTCATCTTTCTTACGTTGAGCCTTTCCATCTGCATCGGCCTGACTCAACCAATTCTTTATCTCACCAATTGTCACAATGAGCGGATCAACAGCTGGAAAATATGCTGTTGGATTATAGCTTTGAAGTGTTTGAAATAAGCTACGTACGGATGACACGTCGGAGTTCTCTCGTGCCGTACTCATCATGTCAACTGTTTGGCGAATTAACAGTATGACATCTCCTGCCTGGAATTGCTGCAGGACTCCATATAGACGTTGGACCAAATCTTGAGGTACCTCCGCATACCAGGACTGTTGGGTTAATTCCGCGTAAAGCGCCTCAATCGCGGACCTGTCCTTTTCATAGATCGCGGCATCTGCTGATTCCTTGATCTGTTTGATTCTCTCAAGTTCAAATTCCCGGAGACTGTTTTGCCAAAGCGGGTTCCCTGGATCTTTCTGAATCAACTGCTGAAGGATTTGCATTCTTTGCTCGAGTGGGGCACGACCCAGAGCCAACAATCTATATTGTCGTAAGAGTACGTCTATCGCTTGGACTTCGAAGTATGACTTATCCAGAGCACCTGCAAGATCTACCCGTAATTCCGGGGGTGGAGGCCAACCCCAAGATTGAATGAGTTCATACCACTGTAGGCGTTGTGGAAAATCCAGGATTTGAACCAAATCAAGCAGATTGGGTTCGAGTTCACACTCTTGAATGGCTTCTGAGGCCATTCCTTTTTGCAGTAAGTCATGTGCGCTTTGTAACCGTACGTTGATTGTACTGGTCGCTTCACCGTATTGAGATGCTGTTTCTGCGAGCAAATCTGCATCAGCATGCCCTCCAGCGGCCATGGCTGTATTGATCTCTTCAACGATGCGTTGATAACGAAATGCAGTGGAGTCGTTCATTAGTTCTTGATTAAAGGTACGTCCCCAAGTCTCAAAATTGGCACAACTAAATCATGAGTAGATTCATCAGTCGGTTTCGAATTATCAGCCATGCGTATAGTGTTATTCATGCCATAATTTTTAGGAAACTCAAAAGACAGCTCAACTTCAATCTGAATTTGTATCGGAAATGTTTTTAAATTATTTCTAATATTGAATAGCCCATGTAGAGTTTCTGACCAGCGTGTTAGATCCTTGGTCTTCTCTTCGAGCTTCATGGGATCGAGATTGTTGCCATCTAATAACCTCTTACAAAAATTCCTGTAATCCCCGAGGTCTTTGTCTTTATCGTTATCAAATCCCAGTTGCATTCCATTTGTAAATAT
>PBOZ01000080.1 GCA_002724555.1 Rickettsiales bacterium | reverse complement strand
GTATCATACCATCCAGAGCTGCCCGGCGTCTTGGAGATGCGCCGCGCCGAAGACGGCATCCGCTCGTGGCTCGCGGAAGGCGGAGAGTATTACCACAGTTTTACGGGCGAGCTCGGCGGAATGTGGCGTCGGATGGGCCGTGCGCCACAATCGGTCGTCGGTACCGGCATGGCGGCACAGGGCTTCGACTATTCATGTCATTACGAACGAACGGAGGCGAGCCATGATCCCCGGGCTACCTTTATTTTCGACGGTATTGGCGACGATGAGAAAGTCGGTGATTTTGGGGTCCTTGGCGGTGGAGCCGCCGGTTGGGAAGTCGATCGGGCCGACCCCGCGCTTGGCACACCCCCCCACGCATTGACTGTCGCGACCGCCACAGATTTTACCGCCTCCTATCACTGGGTAAAGGAGGAGCTGACCCACACTCACTCCGCTAATACCGGCGAGACGAGCCCAATGGTCCGCTGCGATATGGTGTTCTTTGAGACACCCAAGGGCGGCGCCGTCTTTTCTACCAGTTCAATTGCTTGGGCGGCGGCGCTATCACACAATAGTTACAACAATAATGTCTCGCGTATTTCCGAAAACGTTGTCCGTCGCTTCTGCGATCCAAAACCAATTTAGAACAGCGGGATTGCCAAACATTTCGAGGTCGTTAGGATCGCCGATATGTCATACGATTCTTTGCGCGATTTTATCGAACGCCTGGACCGGGAAGGTCGTCTTGCGCGCATCACCCAACCGGTTTCCCCCAATCTGGAAATGACAGAAATTCAAACACGCGTTCTGGCCGAAGGTGGGCCAGCTCTGCTGTTCGAAAATACTGTGCGACCAGATGGCGGAACCTATGGTATACCAGTTCTGACCAATCTCTTTGGCACGATCGAGCGTGTTGCCTGGGGCATGGACCGCGAGCCAAACCAGTTGCGTGAAATTGGAGAGACCCTTGCCTTTCTGCGCCAGCCGGAGCCACCCGGCGGCTTCCGAGAAGCCCTCTCGCATCTGCCTCTTTTGAAGACCGTCATGGCGATGAAACCCAAGACGGTATCCTCGGCACCATGCCAGCAGATCGTTTTAACTGGAGACGACATTGACCTCTCGGCTTTGCCGATCCAATCCTGCTGGCCCGGTGAACCCGCGCCGCTGATCACTTGGCCGCTAGTGGTAACCCAGGGACCAAATCCCAACGGCAACAAGGCGGACGCCTTCAATCTCGGCATTTATCGTATGCAGGTAACGGGCAAGAATACCACCTTGATGCGCTGGCTGAAGCATCGAGGCGGTGCCCAGCACTATGCCCGATGGAAGGATGAGAACCCGGAGCCACTGCCCGCCGCGGTTGTTATCGGCGCCGACCCCGGAAGCATCCTGTCCGCTGTGACGCCAGTGCCGGATACATTATCCGAATACCAGTTCGCCGGGCTATTGCGTGGTAAGAAGCTCGAATTAGTCGACTGCAAAACTGTACCATTGAAAGTACCGGCCCAAGCGGAAATTGTGCTGGAAGGTCACGTCATGCTCGACGAACATGGTGACGAGGGGCCCTATGGCGACCACACCGGCTACTACAACTCTGTTGAGCCCTTCCCCGTCTTCCAGATCAGCGCCATCACAATGCGGCATAAGCCGATCTATCTCTCAACCTATACTGGACGGCCACCTGATGAACCGGCCATCCTTGGCGAGGCCCTCAACGAGGTATTTATCCCCCTTTTACAACAACAATTCCCAGAAATCATTGACTTCTGGCTGCCGCCCGAAGGTTGTTCTTACCGGATCGCGGTGGTCTCTATCAAAAAAGCCTATCCGGGCCACGCCAAGCGGATCATGATGGGTGTATGGTCTTATCTCCGCCAATTCACCTATACGAAATGGGTGATCGTTGTAGACGATGAGATTGACGTTCGCGATTGGAAAGACGTGATGTGGGCGATCTCAACGCGAATGGACCCGGCGCGCGACATCACTTTAGTAGAGGGTACACCAATCGACTATCTCGACTTTGCCAGCCCGGAAGATGGCCTCGGTTCGAAGATTGGCCTCGACGCGACTAACAAGTGGCCGCCAGAAACCAAACGCCCTTGGGGCACTGAAATCCGCATGTCCAACGATGTGATCGCTAAAGTTGACGAAATATGGAGCGATCTCGGCCTTCCTGGCAGCGGCAAATCAATCTGGAAATAGCGCAACCGTCTTGTAAAATTCCCAATCAAGCGGGAAAGAAAATTATAAAATAATACGAGAGAAATTCACCACACCTCATCAGTGAGGGTAAGAGAAGGATGCCATTGCGAAGTTTTTTAAGCTAGCTACACTTCCTAAAACACGCGCTGCAGGAGCAGACTGATGAATGCGCCCATATTTAAAGACAACCAATTACCGCAGGCTGGAATTGCTCACGTCGTGGGGTCCAAGGAATCAGAGTTGTGGCGCCGCACGATCCCCAATCTCTTGAAAGATACAGTCGACCGGTTTTCCAACAGACAGGCCGTGGTCTTCCCTGAGCAAGAGATTCGGTGGACATGGTCCGAGCTTGACCGCGAGGTCGACGCTCTGGCTCATGGCCTCCTCGAACTCGGCCTACAAAAAGGTGACCGCGTCGGCATTTGGTCACCAAACCGTTACGAATGGCTGCTGACGCAATTCGCCACAGCGCGTATCGGTATCATTTTAGTCACGATCAACCCTGCCTATCGGGTAAGCGAAGTCGAATTCGCACTAAACAAGGTCGGCTGCACAGCTCTCATCACGGCATCAAATTTCAAGACCAGCGACTATATCGGCATGTTGCAGGATCTGGCACCAGAGCTTTCGCGTTGCGAACCGGGAGCACTCACAGCAACCAAGTTACCAAGTCTGAAAACAGTAATCCGTACCGGGACAGAGACCACACCCGGCATGCTAAACTTTGATGCAGTAATTGAAAGCGGAAGGAGCCGCAAATCGGCAGCTCTCGACGCAATTTCTGCCACGCTCGAGCCGACGGATGCAATTAATATTCAATTTACCTCTGGCACGACCGGCACACCTAAGGGGGCCACGCTCAGCCATATTAATATAGTCAACAATGGTCGGTTCGTGGTCCGCGCACAAAATATGGACGAGGCCGACCGACTCTGCATTCCGCTGCCCCTTTATCATTGTTTTGGGATGGTGATGGGCAGTCTTGGCTGCGTCACTACCGGATCGGCTATGGTATTTCCTTCGGAAGGCTTCGATCCGGAAACTTGCCTCCGTGCCATCTCGGAAGAAAAATGCACCTCGGTTTACGGCGTACCCACTATGTTCGTTGGGATGTTGCAGCATCCAAAATTTAAGACTTTCGATTTTTCAGCATTGCGCACTGGAATTATGGCGGGAGCACCATGTCCAATCGAGGTAATGAAACAATGTGTCTCGGAGATGAACCTATCCGATATCACCATCGCCTACGGCATGACAGAAACAAGTCCAGTCTCGTTCCAGACCTCATATAATGATCCCTTAGAGCGCCGCGTTTCAACCGTTGGGCGGGTTCACCCGCACGTGGAATGCAAAATCATAGACGAAAATGGTAAAACTGTACCTCCGGGCACACAGGGCGAACTTTGCACTCGCGGCTATTCAGTCATGATCGGCTATTGGGAAGAGCCAGAACGTACCGCCGAATCCATTGATTTAGATGGGTGGATGCACTCAGGTGACCTCGCTGTCATCGACAAGGACGGTTACGGCAACATCACCGGCCGCGTGAAGGACATGGTGGTGCGCGGCGGTGAGAATATCTACCCAGCGGAGGTCGAAAACTATTTGTTCCGTCACCCTGCCGTACAAGAAGTTCAAGTCTTTGGCGTGCCAGACATGAAATTAGGTGAAGAGATCTGCGCCTGGATCGTACTCACCAGCGGTAAAACCGCTACGGAAGAGGAAATCGCCTCCTTCTGCCGCGGACAGATCGCCCACTACAAAATACCACGGTATATTCGTTTTAAGAGCGAGATACCTTTGACCGTCACCGGCAAGCCGCAGAAATTTAAGATGCGAGATGCCATGATAGAAGAACTCGGCATCCAGGAAATCGAGACGGCTTAAGGTTCACAACGCCTACCGAACTGATAGCCCTTCTTCGACGTCTTGCCCGGCAGAAGGGTCGAGAACGTTCCTGACCAAAGACCGAGCCAACTCCCACAAATTTCTCCTCGCCCGCACCCGCTCTCCGCCCTAATTACATTTTCAACTTTTATTTCGCTTTCCGGAGCGCTTCATGGCTTTTCGTGTTGGCGTCGATATCGGCGGTACGTTCATCGATTTTTGCGTTTTCGATACTGAGACGCGGGACCTTTCCACACTCAAGGTGCTGACGACGCCAGCTGACCCAGGTGCCGAGGTAATGGAAGGAATGCAGCGGCTTGAAAAAACCTACGGCATTGATCCAACTGCGGTTGAAAGCTTCATCCACGGCACTACGGTCGGCGTCAACACAGTAATTCAGCGGAAGGGCGCCACCATGGCACTCTTCACTACCGAAAACTTCAATGACGTATTAGAGGTTGCACGTCTGCGAATGCCAGAGAGCTACAGCCTATTCTCGACCCGCCCAGAGCCCCTTGTCACCCGCGACCGGGTTTTCGGCATTAAGGAGCGTATCCGAGCCGATGGTTCGGTGCACACGCCACTCGACGAGGCAAGCGTTATTCACGCGATCAAATCCGCCAAAGCACGCAGGGCGGAGGGCATAATTGTCTCCCTCTTGCATGGGTTTCGCAATTCGGCGCATGAAGACGCAGCGGCTGCAATTATTCGTCGCACAGCACCTGAACTTTTCGTCTTCACCTCAGCGGAGATCTGGCCCGTCATCCGAGAGTATGAACGCACCACAACGGCAATTATTAATGGCTACGTCCACCCACGGGTCGCAGACTATCTAACGAAACTTCAAGACGCTCTTAAACAGAGCGGCGTGTCAGCGCCCCCGCTAATCACCAAGTCGAACGGTGGCGTAATGTCAGCGGAAATCGGCAAGACTTCATGCGTCAATATGGTGCTCTCCGGAACTGCGTCCGGGGTTATCGGGGGCGCCTTTGTAGCCCGAGCCAGCGGAATAAAAAACGCTATCACGCTAGATATTGGCGGCACCAGTGCCGACGTCGCAGTGGTTATCAATGGGACCCCACAGTATGGTATGGGAGAAAAAATTGGCGAGTTTCCGTTGTATATTCCCTCGGTCTCCGTCACCTCGATTGGTGATGGTGGCGGCTCCATAGCCCGGGTTGACGAATTCGGTGTATTGAAAGTCGGCCCGGAGAGTGCCGGCTCCGATCCAGGGCCAGCCTGCTACGGACAGGGTGGAACGCGCCCTACAATTACTGACGCCTTCGCTGTCTCAGGTTTTCTAGGGCATTACGCCCTTGCCTATAATTCAGTAACACTCAGCATGGAAAAAGCCCGGTCCGCAATGGCAACGGTGGCCGAGCCATTAAACCTTTCTATTGAAGAGACCGCAGAATCGATTATCAACGTGGCAATTTCCGGCATGTATATGGAAATCAATAAGTTGACTGCACGCTACGGCATCGACATTCGGGATTTCGCGCTCGTCACCTTTGGTGGCGCGGGACCGATGCTTGGCTGTTTCCTAGCAAAAGAACTAAAAATGCACCGGGTGATAATTCCTACAACGCCGGGCGTTACCAGCGCATTGGGTGGGATCGTCGCTGATATTCGCAATGACTTTGTGCGCAGCCTTTTTACCACAGTCTCAGAGGCCATGCCATCTTTGCCAGCAACCTATATCGGCCTGCAGACACAGGCACTTGATTGGCTCCGCCAGGAGCAACATCACGAGGGCGAGCATACGTTGCACCCCTCGGCTGACATGCGCTATTCGGGTCAGAGCTTCGAAATCGAGGTTCCCCTCGAAATGGCCTGGCTCGAGGGAAGAGACGAGCAGTCGATCCTCAACGCCTTCCACCAACGGCACAAGGAGGTCTACGCTTTCAACGACACAGATGCTGAGGTGCAAATCATGAACTTGCGCCTAGTGGTTGCAGGCGCAATCGAAAAACCAGAACTCAAAGACCTCGCTGTGGGTAGCGGTTCGGCAAAGCTAGAGCGTGAAATCGAAGTCTGGTTTAGCGGAAAATCCCGCATGGCACCGCTTTATGAACGGGATAAACTTTTAGCATCCCAAACCTTTAGTGGGCCCGCGGTCATCGCACAGTCGGATACAACTAGCTGTATTCCCGACGGCTTCGACGGGATGGTCGACGCCAAGGGCAATATCGTTCTTACCTGGACTGGTAAGGAATGTTGACGTGCCATCACAACATAAATCAGAGCCTCAGGCTAGCACAGAACGAGAGGCCTGAAGCAGAAGACCTAGACACTAGCGTTGACGTATACTTCAACAAACTCACAACGAAATTTGTGTGTAAAATGAGCGAGATCGTGAGATGAACCTCCCAAATACTCAGTCGATCGATAAGGTAACTTTGGAAATTCTTGCCAATCATTGCCGCGCAGCTACGGAAAGCATGGCATACACGCTCTATCGGACCGCGCATTCTACCTTTGTGAAGGAAACAGAGGACTTCACAATTGGACTGCTCACGCCCCAAGGGAAGACCTTTGCAATTCCGCTCGATCTTGGGGCCACCTGGTTTCCTGGGCTCGACTACGGCCCCGCGCTCGATATGGTTCCGGGGGGGTACGAGGAAGGCGATATTGCCTTCACCAATGATCCCTATAGTGGCTATGTATCAACCCATTCACCAGACCTACACATGTGGAAGCCAATCTTCCACGAGGGCGAACTTGTGGCCTTCTCATGTGGCCACATACACAATACGGACATCGGCGGCGCGGTGCCCGCAAGCTTATCGCGGACATTGGTTGAGATTCACCAAGAAGGTATTCGTTTCACTCCGTGCAAGCTTTATAAACGCGGCGAACTTAATGAGGAACTCCTTCAGGTCATGATGACAAATGTACGCCAACCAGAACAAAACTGGGGTGACCTCAAAGCTTTTGTCGGGGCTATGAACACAGGCGAACGCAAAGTTAAAGAGATGGTTGATAAATTCGGTGTCGACGTATTTCGCCGTGGCACTGAAGATCTGATGGATTATGCTGAACATCAGGCCCGAGAGATCTTGCACTCTATACCGGATGGAGAATACTTTTTCTCAGACTACACTGATGAGGATTCCGATACGGAGCGTAATCCCTGCCGCTTAGCGCTCGCGTTGCGGATCGAGGGAGACACAGCTGAGCTCGACTTCACCGGCTGCGACCCGCAACTAACATCATCAATCAATGTTCCAACAGGCGGCGCACCACACCATACGCTTATGCTCGTCGGCGTGTACTACATCCTTTACACACTCAATCCCAATATCCTGCTTAATATCGGACTGACGCGGCCTTTTAAATGTATCTTGCCGAAAGGAACAGTAGTAAACCCAGAGTATCCGGCTGCGGTCGGAATGCGGAGCCTCACTTGCGGACGGCTGCGCAGCCTAATCTTCGGTGCCTTCAGCCTCGCGATGCCAGAACGGATGCCGGCAGCGCCGGCGGGCTCCAGCTCTATCGTCAACGTGATGACGACGGAGAACAAGACCGGCAAGCGCGTGATTGCCGCCATTGATCCTGTCGTTGGCGGAGCGGGAGGTATGCCGCACGCAGACGGGCCCGACGGCTCCGGTGCGGACGCCTCTTATCTCAAAAACACGCCAGTTGAGATGATAGAGGCAGAAGTGCCAATTGAGATCGTGCGCTATGGTTTAGCGCCAGGGTCAGGGGGAGCCGGCGAAAACCGGGGCGGTCTCGGCACTTGGCTTGAGTTCAAGGTATTCTCCCCTGGAACGCGGATCACAGCGCGTAATCGTGACCGCACTCGCTTCCGGCCATGGGGCATCCTGGGCGGCAAAGCGGGGCGGCCATCTAACTTCATCCGAAACCCCGATACGCCCGAAGAGGAAATTCTCGGCAACCAAGACACTCTTACAGCAGAGCCCGGCGACGTTATCCGCTTCTACGGTCCTGGCGGCGGCGGACGCGGTAACCCTCTTGATCGAGACCCGGCAAGAGTATTACAGGATGTCGAACGCGGCGCCCTGTCAGTCGAGGAGGCACGCACCGACTACGGCGTCGTTATAGCGAGACATAAAATAGACGATGCGGCAACGCAGAAATTACGTTCTGAAATGCAAATCGATGATACTAAGCCAACTCATTTTGATTTTGGCCCCGAACGCGAAAGCTATGAGCGGCACTGGACGCCCGAAGCATACGATGCCATGACCAAAATCATGGCATCACTGCCAAATCACTGGCGGTTTTTCGTCAAAGCCCGCATTTTCGACGCCATGAATGCATCAGAGACCGGGGGTGCAGAAGTTGTGCAGTCCGCATTTGCCAGTATCAAGGCAGAACACCCACAGATCGGTATCAATTGAGGCACGCATGACTAACGACATCAAAGACCAGTTCGACGCCATCATTATTGGCGCCGGGATAGCTGGGCTCTACCAACTCTACCGTTTGCGAGAGCTTGGCATGAGCGTCTGCGTATTCGAAGCTGGAACCGATGTTGGTGGGACATGGTATTGGAACCGCTATCCTGGGGCACGGTTTGACTCCGAGAGTTACTCCTATGGTTATTCTTTCTCAAAAGAATTGCTGCAGTAGTGGGAATGGAAGGAGCACTTCTCAGGCCAGCCGGAAAATCTCAAATATGTCCAATATGTCGCTGATAAGTTTGAACTGCGCCGCAACATTCAATTCGAAAGCCTGGTCAAGTCGTGCCACTACAATAAAGAAACGAGACAATGGAATGTAACCTTGGATGACGGCAAAAAAGCAACAAGCCGATATCTTATCACCGCCATAGGTGTGTTATCGGTCCCTGTTATGCCAGTTATTAGCGGCATCGACGACTTCGAAGGCAAAAGTTTTCATACAGGTAACTGGCCCCACGAGCCAGTCGACTTTCGAGGAAAACGTGTTGGAATTATTGGGACGGGCGCCACCGGCGTTCAAGCCATCACTGAAATCGCTAAAAACGTCGGCCACCTCACGGTCTTCCAACGCACCCCGAATTTTTGCGCACCACTTCATAACGACAAGATTACAAAGGAAGAACAAACGGAAATCAAAGCGAGCTACGACGAAATTTTCTCCAAGTGTAAAACCTCACACGGCGCCTTCGTGCACAACCCAGTTCGGGAGAAGGCGGTCGAGGCAACACCAGAAGAACGAGAGGCCTTCTACGAAAAACTATACAGCGAGCGTGGATTTAGTATTTGGATGGGCAATTACCGCGACATCATGATCGACGAGGCGGCAAATGAAACCATCAGCGCCTTCATAAAGAAAAAAATACGTTCCCGAGTGAAGGATCCAATTATCGCTGAAAAATTGATCCCCTTCGACCATGGCTTTGGCACAAGACGACTGCCTCTCGAGAGTGGCTATTATGAGGTTTACAACCAAGATAATGTGAGACTGGTGGACGTTCGGGAAACACCGATTGAACGCATCATCCCCCAGGGTATCAAAACATCGGATCAGAATTACCAATTCGATTACATCATTTATGCTACTGGCTTCGATGCAGTCTTAGGCGCGTTCAATCGCATCGATTTTCGTGGCGTCGATGGCGCTGCTTTGAAAGACAAATGGGCGGATGGGCCACGAACTTTCTTGGGTATGCAGGTAGAGGGTTTCCCTAATATGTTCACTTTGGTTGGCCCGCACAACGCCGCTACATTCTGCAATATTCCGCGTTGCATTGAACAAAACGTTGAATGGATTACCGAACTCTTTCGGCATATGAAGGCTGAAGGCCACACCAGTGTTGACGTAAAAAAGGAGGCTGAGGATGAATGGACCGAGCATGTCCACGAAACATCGGAGCGAATGCTCTTCACCAAGGTTGACTCCTGTTTTATGGGAATTAACCCAAACTTGAAGGGACGAGATACGCGAAAATTTCTGCTCTATGCGGCAGGCGCACCACAATATAACAAAATGTGTGATGAGGTTGCGGCTAGCGGATATAAGGGGCTTACCTTCAGCGCCTGACTGCGCTAGCCTTGCTTCCAGACAGCTTCGCCCAAAGTGATTTGACAAGGAGATTTGTCATGACAACGATCACACCGCTCGACGCAAGCTTCGGCGCCGTCGTCACGGACATAGAAATCACAGATATGAATGCCGCCGAATGGCAAGCGGTCGAAGACGCCTTTCACCATTATGCAGCCCTCGTTTTCCCGGGCCAGCACCTCAGCGAAGATGACCAAATTGCGTTTGGTCAACGGTTCGGAAACATTGAATTGTTACGCCCCGACCCCACCAAAAAAGCGGTGCCGATTACTAACCTAAAAGAAGACGGAACGCCTTACACAAAAGAGGAATTCCGCTTCAAGACATTGCGTGGCAACGAAGGCTGGCACACCGACAGTTCTTATATGCCCTTAGCCGCCAAAGCATCGATACTGGCCGCGATCCAGGTGCCGTCGAAAGGCGGCGAGACCGCCCTCTCCGACATGCGGAGTGCCTATGACGAGCTGGACGATAAAACCAAAGGTAAGATTGCGGGGCTTTCCGCCTATCATTCACTCTATCAGTCACAAGCGAAGAATGGTTTTACATTCAAGACCGGTGACGGCTATGGCTATCATACAAAAGGCGCACCTCTACGCCCGCTAGTAAAAACCCATCCAGTGACCGGCCGCAAGTCACTCTTCATCGGCCGTCATGCCTACGAAATACCAGGCATTTCGCGCAAAGACGGACAGGCATTACTTGACGAACTCTTGGAATTTGCTGTCCGACCGCCACGCGTATATACCCATCAATGGCAGCCGGGTGACGTGATGATGTGGGATAATCGCTGCGTTCTGCACCGCGCGTGCCCCTACGATCATTCAGAAATTCGCATATTGCGCCACGTTCGGGTGGCGGGCGAAGTGGAGAGTGAGTTGGTTGAAACCGGCCGCGACAATCTCGCCGAGGATTTCCAGCCAAGCGCCTCGAACCGCTAAGAATAATCAACTTTCGATATGAAGAAAGAGGATGAAGCTGATTTAGCTAAATTGCTGGCCAGTCTTCGTCAAAATGGTCGCCAACAAAGTGGCCTAGATCAGCGGCTAACGCCGCCCGATAGTGATATAGCCTACCGCATCGCCAAAATGGTAGAAGTACAATTGGGATGGCATGTAGGTGGATGGAAAATAGCCGGAATAAAACGAGAAATGCAGCGCGCTCTTCGCACGGATACTCCTATCTATGGCCGAGTGTTCGAACAACACATACTGCCGTCAACTGCATGTTTTGAATTTTCAAAACTCTGCAGCCCAATTCCCGAAGTTGAATTTCAAGCAAGACTTGGGACAGATTTACCACCAAGAGCGACACCTTATCACGTCAATGAGGTTACGGAGGCGGTCGCATCGCTTCATCCCGGTATCGAGCTAGCGGAATGTCGTTTTATTAAAGACAAATATTTTCCATCCTTACCCGCGATCCTTGCCGATGGCGCTGGTAGCTCGACGCTCATCTACGGTCCGGCTATCGATAACTGGAAGTCCGTTGATATAGTCACTCAAGAGGTCTCACTCTTATGCGACGGTAAATTACTCCGCTCAGGCTCTGCAAAGGAAGCCCTCGAACATCCAATGATCCCTTTGACTTGGCTTACAAATGAATTATCACGTACAAAAATTGGCTTGAAGGCTGGTCAACTGATCAGTACCGGAACCATGACGGGTATGCTGAAACCCAGGGCGGGACAGGTCTATCACGCCGACTTTGGTCCGTTCGGAACGGTTTCTTTAAAAATCAACTGATGACAGAACCGTCAAACCTTACCCGCCGCGCTTGCAGCATCTACGCCGTATTATGTGCGAGTTTCCTCGCGAGCCAATTCTACCGCGTGTCCAATGCCGTCATCGCACCTGAGCTTATGCGCGAACTCGCGATTACACCCGAAGCGATGGGTTTTATCACCGGTATTTTCTTCCTCGTCTTCGCAGCAGCGCAACTGCCAGTCGGTGTGTTTCTGGACCGCTATGGCCTGCGCCGGACGATGTCAGGCTTATTCCTGATCGCCGTTCTCGGATCGATAGTATTTGCGCTGGCTGAAGATATCATGTGGCTGACGGTAGGCCGCGGGCTGATGGGATTGGGCTGCGCCGCAGGCTTGATGGGGTCACTGGTTGCCATTTCGCGATGGTTCGAACCTGCGCACTTTGCAACCTTAAGTTCCTTACTTTATACGCTTGGTGGTATTGGATTTCTATTGGCGACTACGCCCCTTGCCTGGATTGCTGAAGAATTCGGATGGCGGAGCGCATTTTGGATTATGGCGGGTGTCACCGCAATGCTCGCCCTACTCTTATTCGTCGCCGTGAAGGACCGACCACCGTCATTCAAAGATAATGCGGAAGATCCACACGAGACCCTGGGTCGCGTGCTGTCGGGTATGCGTGACGTCTTTCGTAACCGGCAGCTGTGGCTGATCTGTGCCATCCAATTCGTGAACTACGGAACAGTTCTATCTGTAGTGGGTTTATGGGCCGGGCCCTATCTAAACGACATCCATTCGTTAGACGGCATAACGCGAGGCAATATCCTCCTGGCTTTAAACCTCGCAATGTTAGTTGGCGTAATGACATTTAGTGTGATCGAACGGTGGTTGAATACCAGAAAATGGACCATCTTCGGCGGGGGCTGTTTATCCAGTGCGGCCCTCTTCGTCCTCGCATTTTATCCCGACCTAAGTCTCTGGACTGCAACCTCGCTTCTCATCCTATTCACGCTCACAAGCGCATATATCATGTTGGTTCATGCACATGCACGCGCGGTCCTGCCAGACCATCTTGTTGGTCGCGGGCTCACGCTGCAGAACCTCGCCGTATTTCTCGGCGTCTTTGTTTTGCAGTGGGCAACAGGCTTTATCGTCGGAGGTTTTGAGTCGCCAAATGGAACTACTTCCATCGAAGCCTATCAAATGCTGTTCGCCTTCCTCGCCAGCGTGACGGTCCTAGCACTTGCGATTTATGTCTGGATCCAAGATGTGGCAGTTCGCGGCAAAACTTAGGATGCCGTTTACCCTATCGGTGTCATCGCACCATTAGGATTTCGCCGAATAAAAAGGAAACCCGCCAGTATTAGGTTAACGGCATTAAATCCGGCACCCGCAAAAAATGCTTCGGCGTAACTTCCGGTGAGATCGAAAATTACTCCACCAAGCCACCCACCAAGCGCCATACCGAGTGAGGCGAAGAGGTATTGACAAGCAACCCGCCAGCCAAGTTGGTCGGCAGGAAACAAGATACGAATGATCGAAGGATAGCACGGCATTATGCCCGCAAAACCAAGGCCAAACATCACTGCTGCGATGTAGAGGCCCGTTTGGCTTTCTACAATAGCGAAGACTATTAACATGGTCATTTGACAAGTCGAACCAATCAATAATGTCTGGAAGGCTCCAATCCAGTCGACCAGAACGCCAAAAGCGATACGGCTAAAGAAAGCTGCAACGAATAGGTAAGACAGCAACTCCGCTGCATGCACTTTCATGAACCCAAGATCGGTCGCATGGCTCACCAAGTGGACAATTGGCATAGCCATCGCCGCACAGCAACAGACAGTCGCCAAACAGAGGACAAACTGCACGAGATTTGGCCGGAGCCCTAAAACTAATCCTCCGTCACCGTCACTCTTGAGGCTGTCGACCGCTACTGCCACCGCCTTATGCCTTAACAGTAGCGCAAGTGGTATCATCGAAGAGAAAATAAAAAGGCCGAAATATAAATAAGTTTCACGCCAGCCAACCAATGCATTAAGTGATTGTATAACTGGCGGCCAGATAGCCCCGGCCACCCCCTGGCCCGACGCAATAATGGCAACAGCAAGACCGCGCCGCCTGTCAAACCATCGTGTTGCATTGCTAACAAGCGGCGCGATCATCGCCGCTTTCCCTAAAAGTCCAATTAGTAGTCCGTTCGCGACATATAAGCCCCAACGGCTCTCCGATTGGCTGGCCACGATTGCGCCTAACCCGATCATAACGGAGCCGAAAAGTACCGGTTGAACAATACCCCGCTTGTCCATCCAGAATCCCATCGCAAGACCACCAACACCGGCGCCAATCATCAATAGGGAATAGGCAAAGGACGGCACCGACCGTAACGAACCTAGGTCAGTTGCTATTGGTTTTAGCGAAATGAACAGAACATTGGGCGCACCGAGCGCGATGCTATGAAGCGCCAACGAAACAAAGACAACGACCCAACCATACGGGACTTCAATACTCTCGTCGCGACTGACCATCTATATTAAGCCCTTTAGACAATTTGAGCAGTTTTCGCCCGCGGGGATTACTTATGGGAAATACACCCTTTGACAACACCAAACAGATGCGCAAACCAGCTATGCGTAATGAGCATAAGACAATCACGCTGCAACGCAGTAAAGGAGCGCTCAATTACTTAAGTATCGGCTAATCAGTCAAGGCCTTTAAACAGCAAAAAATTAGGGAAAAAATTATGTCGAAAATTGCCCTTCAAGAGACCATACAAACTGCAATCACTTTGCTTGAGAATGTTGATCAAAACGACGCGGACGCCATGTTCGAAATGCTGGTGGAGATTGAATTAATTACGCGAGACGCGGTCACCGAGCACAGTGTGTCCGAACTCCTGTCAGCTGGGATTTTGACTCAGCAAGACCCGGTCGACTTCAACGTTGCTGCTTAATAGCAGCAGTTTTTTAAGTGCCAGTATAGCGTTGGCGTTAGAATTTATCCCACAAAGAAATTTGGTTATTAGTCTATTATTGCCATCGACAATACAAATCTCTGATATTTTGCAAAATAATGTTTGTTACTCGGAATTTTCAACCGGGTCGCCAAGGGTGTGCATCAAGCGGTTCGCCCAACCAAAAAGTGCAGATGACAGAACTAAATCAAGTATCTCGGCAGGATCGAGCTCTACCGCTTTGAGTGCCTTCAAATCTTCTTTAGAGACATCCGGTGGCGTTTGGGAAAGCTTGACTGAGAAGTCGAATATCGCCTGCTGACGAGGATCTAGTTCGGCTTTATCCTCGTCTCTAAAAATGCGCTCCATAACAGCGGTATCTTTTGCCAGCATGTTGTAGCGGCTCGCGTGGACTGCTGCACAATACACACAACGATTGACAACAGAAGTGCCAACTGCTCCCAATTCGCGCTCGGCTCGGGACATGCCGCCTCGATTGTACATAATAGCGTTGAAGAGCGGTGTCCGTTCACGCAACGTTTCAGTATCACGAGCCAGAACCAAAACATAGTCCGATACTTTTGTATTCGACGGCGTTACCTTCAAGGCGTCCAACTGATCAGGATTGGCATCTTCCAATTTTATTGGCGTCACTCTCGGACGCCAATGCGGGACTGAAGTTGTAAAATCATGCAAGACATCACTCATAGGACTTCCCCCATCAAACGCAATCCAATTGTCAGACGGATTTGGTAACTCGCGAAAGCAATTAATTCCGATAGGCGAACGATATCATCTTCCGAAATGCCGGCGCTCTTCAAGGCATCGATATCGCCAGCAACGACAGACTTCGTGTCGCCCGTAACCAAATCCGTATGCCCTATTATGGCCGCAAGCCTTGCATCCCCATCTCCGTAGAAATTAAGATCTGCAATATTTGCGTCTTCGTCAGTCATTAATCCTGCAAAATGCTTCGCCAACGCCGCTTCGCCATTGAGGCGTGCCATACGGCAGCAGAGAGCGGCCCGCTCACCGTGGGAGATGCCACCCGGGTTATCCGGCCTCAAAGTCGCGTCATATGCCTGTTGGGTCATAATTAGAATGTCATCCCGACTCGAAAGTATCACCTCTAGCGGATGATCCGCCGAAATTCCGCTCGCCTGAACAGCAGCTGTGTTGAAAATATCCGTCATGGTTTCCCACTCAATTCTGAATTTGGTAGTTCGCTAGGTATCCATTCGTCACCGCGCAACTCTGGCGTTTCATAATCCTGTAGGTTTTGCCAGTGATACTCAATATCCTCCACATAAAATCGGGCTGCCAACTCACGGGCAAGCCAAGCCGCACCTTCGCTTATCGCAGGAATGTCACCACTAATATTGCCCAGCGTCATTTTAGCTCCGTAGTTAAAACAATGAATTTTTTTAACCCAGGGTGTCACGCCAGCGTTCCGTTCCATAAACGAGAAATCGGGGTTGAGATAGGGAAAGCTCGCCAAACCTTCGTCTTCAAGGCCCAAAGGCGGCGTATATTGATCGCGCCATTGTAGAATATTATCAGCGTAGCCCTCAAGAACCGGCTGCTTCATTGGGTCGACATCGAACCCGGTGCCGAGGATGATGAAATCTGTCTCTAGGCGCCGGTTATCATTTGTCGTCAGAGCGAGACCAG
>PBOZ01000079.1 GCA_002724555.1 Rickettsiales bacterium | reverse complement strand
GGACAATCCTTTAATTTACAAATTCAGGCGCTTGGAGCCAGGCCGATTGTGTTATTGTTAAATACGGAGGTGCAGGGCGCCCCTCAGGCACAAGTTGTCTCGGGCACACCTAACGCTCAGTCATTCCCCAATGCCCCTCAGACCCCAGCAGGCCAGGGCACTGTGCATGAGGCCCAAGCAACGGTTCCAGGACTTTCCCATGCTCCGGTAACTGGGGGCGGCGCCTCCAAAACCCGAGTTCCGGGCCTTCCTCAAACCTTGGAAACGGCAGTGAGTGGTGACACTTCGAATCTTACACAAGGTAGCATCGCGAAGGCGATAGTCTTACGGTCCCGCACGAATCCTAACGGAATATCAAGTTCAATTAAAGGTTTGGGGAGCACTGATGCGATAGGCCAGTCTGCGTCATCTGCTCTTTCGCCAACTGTGCTGAAAACTGATCAAACAAAAGCCAACACGACGAAGACCGGAAATGCACCGGCTCTCACGCCCACGTCTGTCACTTCCGGAACTCCAAGAGCAACAAATTTCGATCGTTCAGTGTCAGGCCTCAAAGGCATAATAGACTCAAACCCTCCACCTGGCGTAACAATTAACGTTCGAATTTTATCTGCTACGCCACCCGGCACGCCCTTACCTTCTAGGATTGCTGTCAGCCCAGATACCATTACCGGAACAGTCACCGGAACTACTGCTGGCGGACAGCCAATTGTCGAGACGCCTACCAGCGAGATCGCCCTCTCGACTCAGAAATCACTCCCCCGTGGAACTCAAATTGCATTTGAAATTATCAACACGCCGAAATTAATCGATGGTATGCCTGAACCCACATCCCTAGTCTTAAATCAGCAGTGGGAAACATTGCGCGAAGTGATGGCCGCGCTACATGCTACCGACCCCGCCGCAGCGCGGCATATGGCGCAAAACGTCCTACCGCAGGGCGGTGGAGCAATAACAACCGGTGTTCTGTTTTTTCTTTCAGCAATGTTAACGGGCGATGTTCGCCGATGGATGGGAGAAGACACTCTGCGGATCCTTCAGCGGACTAGCGGTAATCTTTTAGACCGGCTGTCACAAGACATGGGCGACATGCGCCGCATGGCAGTTGAACCCGTGGGACAAGAATGGCGCTCGTATCTGGTACCAATAATTTCGGGGAACGCCCTGGAACAAATAAAACTCTTCATCCGCGGCGAGCGCGATCAAAAAAGCGAAGATGATACAGGCTCCGGTCAAAATTTACGTTTCGTTATCGAAATTGAGTTTAGCCGTTTAGGCCCCTTTCAGTTCGATGGCCTTTCGCGGGACCGGTCGATAGACCTTATGGTTAGAACGCGAGACCCACTCTCAAAAATAATGCGTGAGGATATTCGTCGAATATACGCCAATACAATTTCAGCACTTGGTTTTTCCGGCACAATAGACTTCCAACAAAGCGCGATTTTTGCGATCAACCCAACCCAGGAAGTTCACGCCAAGCAATCTGGAATTACGGTATGACTATACTTCAAACAGATCGCACGCAATTGCGAAGTGTTTCAAACCCGAACCCGAAAATCGATTATATTTCTTCTGTAAATGGAGCAATTCCGAACAGTGAACTATTGGTTACCTGTTCCTATGTACCAGATAAATTGGTGCTTTTAACAAATGCCTTTCAAGAATATTTGGAATACCTAGAGCTAAATGAACTGGTGGCACTCGAACCGGCCGCTTTACAGGTGCTTGACGATATCAACAACGAAGTTGTCCCCCGTTGGGTGGAGATCAAAATCAGCACTTGCTTAGGCGCGAAAGGCTCGTCGAGCGTAATCATCATAGACAAACAGCCTAAATGGGATAACCCAAGCCTGTTAGCGCGGTTAAACTAACTCCTATCCCTTTGACGCTGATGCCCCGTCAGGGCAACTTCATCTAATTCGGATTGGCTTTTCCGTTCGGTTTCCAAATAGTCACGATGATCTTGCTCGTCTTTAGTAATTTCGTATCTCTTCACATCTTCAAAAGCTTGAATCACTTCTTCTCGCGATGTTTCAACTTTTTGATGAGCTTGAGCCAGTTCCGCCTCAAGAGTTTCTCGGCGTGATTTGGTGCGAGATGCATATCCACCGTAATAAGGCGCAAAATCGGACTGGCCGCGAGAGAATGATTGTTCGACCTGAATTTCTTCGTCAAGATTGTCGATGGCTTGCTGAACACTCGCCTCTTTTTCCTCTAAATCTCGAAGGTTCCTGCGTTTCTCATCAAGATCAAATTTGTGGAAGCGAATGAGCTTCTCGATTACCCTCATGAATTTTACTCTCCAAATATATTGGCCAAAAATTCGTAACTCTGATCGAGAGTAAATACCTCGTTCTTAGCCTGCGCTAAAAATTTCTCGAGCGATTCATGATATTGAATGGCTTCATCAACGGCAGCGTCGCTGCCTTTGCGATAAGCCCCAAGTCTAATAAGTTCCGCCATATTTTCATATGTTACCATCAGAGACCGCGCACGATTAATAATCGTGTTTTGGTCCTCAGTGTTGCAGTCCGGCATTGTTCTGGATATGCTTCTAAGGATATTGATCGCCGGATAGCGATTACGCTGAGCAATCTCACGGTCCAAGATAATGTGACCGTCTACAATGCCTCGGACCGCATCCGATATCGGTTCGTTATGATCGTCGCCCTCGACAAGAACGGCAAACATGGCAGTAATCGTACCCTCCCCAACGCCAGGACCAGCACGTTCCAACAATTTAGGCAGTTCGGCGAATACTGTAGGAGTGTAGCCTTTACTTGCGGGTGGCTCCCCTGCGGACAAACCAATTTCGCGTTGTGCCATGGCAAACCGCGTAACACTGTCCATCAAGCAGAGCACATCGCATCCCTGATCACGGAAATATTCAGCGACCGTCATCGTCATATAAGCCGCTTGCCGACGCATCAACGGTGATTCATCGGATGTCGCAACCACTAAAACAGAACGCGCTAAACCCTCAGGCCCCAGATCTTCCTCAACAAATTCTTTAACCTCTCTACCACGCTCACCGACCAATCCGATAACAATAACGTCTGCCTTAGAATACCGCGCCATCATGGATAGCAATATCGACTTACCAACACCTGACGCTGAGAACACGCCCATTCGCTGACCACGACAACAGGTGACAAATGCATTTAGGGATTTCACGCCAAGGTCTATTTTACCACCGACCCGGCCACGATCATGTGCCGGCGGTGGGGTCTGTTTGACAGGATAACCGACGGTGCCGCGATTGATTGGCCCCTTTGCGTCAAGTGGCTCCCCAAATGCATTAATCACTCGTCCAAGCCAATCTTTATCCGGATAAACTACAGAATTACTTTCTCCGACTTCTGCCGCAGAGCCGAGTCCAATGCCATCCAATGCGCCGAACGGCATCGCCAACGCACAGTCGTCCCTAAAACCGACAACCTCACATGCGACACGCTCGTCCCGCCGCCCAATTAAGGTACAGCGGTCACCCACCGACAAGAAATTCTGAACGCCCCCAATCTCAACCAATATGCCTTGGATAGCACGGACTTTCCCCGAAATCCGGCCATCAGATAGTCGTGCGATATCCCCTATTAGGTTATGTAACGAGCTAGACAATTCGTTGCACCTTTTGATCACCTGAGCTTATCACACATTAACAAATGGAAGCGAAGCCAAAGTTCCATAAAACGTTTTTAAAACGTCTGTTCAGTCATACCTCTAGAAAAAATCTGTTTAATTTTCCAGTTTTGATTCAATCCTGCATTGGATTTACTGCTTCCGCCAAATGCTATTTTACAAATTGCAAATAGACAATTCTAACGATCAAGACACTCTCTTTTCGGCCGACGCATAGTAACCTTCGGCGGCTTGAACTCCCGCATTCATTGGCGTGGAATAACCATTTTTCTCTAACGATTGAGATAATGCATCAAGACATTTAAGGACATTACTCTTTCGACAAACATGCCCCATGGCACCTATACGCCAAATCTTCCCATGCAAAGGTCCAAAAGATGTACCAATTTCAATATTAAATTTATTTAACATACAATGACGAATTGCCTCACCATCGACACCATTTGGAATAACAACACCAGTTACATTTGTCATACGATGGGCTGCATCACCAAAAAGCTTTAAATCCATAGCTTCTAGACCAACTCTCAGCGCATTATTCGCTAACTTGTGCCGCTCAAAAACATTATTTAAACCTTCAGATAGTAATACACGCGCGCATTCCCTAGCCGCGTAGAGCATGTTAGTTGCCTCTGTATGGTGATTGAGCCTTTCTGGGCTCCAATAATCCATTAACATTGCAAGATCAAAATAATTAGAACTAATACGCCTACCCTGGGGGTTTTTGTATCCCTCCGGCTTTATACCCGCCTCAATATGCTTTCGCGCATTTATAATTTTGGCAACTCGATCATTTATTGTGGTTGGCGCCGACCCTGGCGGTCCCGACATACATTTCTGCAGCCCAGCAGTCACCGCGTCAATTTCCCATTTGTCGACCTGCAAATCGTTTCCACCGAGTGTCGCGCAAGCATCAACGTACAGAATTGTTCCAAACTCACGACAGTATGACCCAATTTCATGGAGCGGCTGTGCCATTGTCGTCGACGTATCGCCATGAACAATCGTTACAATCTTTGGCGAATGCTTTTTGATAGATTCGATGATTTGCTCAGACTTAAATACGGTACCCCACTCAGCATCCAAAGTTATTACATCGGCACCACATCGTTGTGCTATCTCGGTTAAAAGAAAACCAAAACGACCAAACCTGGGCACCAGAACCTTGTCACCGGCCTCAACCATTGAAACTAGGCAAGCTTCTATTGCAGCACGAGCCGTACCATTAATAAGAAATGTCCATTGATTTTCTGTTTGGAAGACCTGCCTAAATAGAACCATTACTTGGTCCATATATTCTGTAAATTTTGGATCAAATTGTCCTAACATGGGGCTGGCTAGCGCTCTCAAAACGCTTGGATAAACATCTACTGGGCCTGGCCCCATTAGTAACCTTTCTGGGGGATTTAAATCTTCAAAAACTTCATAGGTTTTCGACATTTTAACCTCGGTACATATTGGTTTAGGCATCGAAATTTTCTAATACGTTAAGTAAAATTTTAGCACCTATGATTGCATCCTCTGCTGTTATAGATTCTGCGGGATGATGACTAATCCCTCCTTTACAACGCACGAAAATCATACCAACGTCTGTTAAGCTAGCCATAGCAGCAGCATCATGCCCGGCGCCACTGAACAAGGTAAATGGTCTATAACCTTCT
>PBOZ01000078.1 GCA_002724555.1 Rickettsiales bacterium | reverse complement strand
CTACAGACGCTAATTCCACAATAGAGTTTTGGTGCACTTGTTCTAATCGAGCTGCATCCAATCGAGCATCAGTGATTTCCTGCTTATCTTTTACTTTTAATTCTGCCAACGTGTCTTGCTTTTGCTTGAGTAAGAGCTCTGTGCGCGCCACAGCTTCAAATGATTTTGCGTATTGCAATACATCAGGATCATCAAGAGCTATTTGCAAAGCATCTTTTGCATCACGGACTTTAACTGCAGAGTCAGCAATAGATTTCTCAATCTCGACACGTGTCATTACGTCAATATCTGCAAGTTTTTGCCCTAATTTTACAAAATCACCTTCTTCTACAAAAACGTTTGCAACATCCCCCGTTATATCAAAAGATAGCTCCTCTCTTATTGGAAAAACTACGCTACCGCTAACTGATACATAGTCACGCAAATCGCCTAAGCGTGCAGTGATTAACTGCTCATCTTCCGCTAATAGTGAACCAGGGTTATTATTCCCATCCGAATAAAAAAAATACGAAACTAAAGCAGCTCCACTAAATATCAAAAGTAAAACTATGAGCTGCCAAGCACGGAACGAGGCTAAATTTAATTGTGTAAATTTCATCTTTAATTACCAAGTAATTAGATTCAAGTTATTATAGAATCGCACAAATCCCAAGAGGTGAACATATGGCCAACGAAAATACGCAAAACACGTTTGATACCGGACGGTTAGCAGTACTACTAATTGCTCCGTTTGCTTCTATCTCGTTTTCATTACTATCAATTATTTCTGGGCTCCTACCTGATGGAGATACCATAGATATGGTGCAGGGAACGTTATTGTTTTTCAGCGGATTGTCGGGCTTTATGTCCCTAGTTATAGGCATGACTATTCTGATAACTCAACTTGTGCGGAATAACCTCAATGCAAGGAACGTTGCCTATTTTATAGGCGCCTGGTTTATTTCAGTTTTGGTGTTTATTTTTGCCACCACACTAATGTGAAGAAGGTTTATCGATGGCCCTCCAGATTGTGGGCCATCGATAATGATTGATATCAAACTAATCCATCGTAGATCTAATTTCGGTTAAATCCTCTTTGCAATGAGAGGTACGCTTCCTTATTGTTTCTTCATTCATATTAATAATTACTCTTTACTATCTAGCGCATCATTGACGCTATATGCGCGGAATGCCACGGCAAAAATACTCAAAGCAACGAGAATAACTGCTGCACCTAACCCATAGGACCAGCTGAAGCCTAAATTAGCAACCATCGGAAGCGCGAAAATGGGACCGATACCCGAACCAGCATCAGAAAAAGTTGCATACCTCCCTAAGATTTTCATCCTGTGCTTTGGCGGTGCGACAACTGCAATTGAAGCATTTAAGGATACTAATAATCCTGTGCTGGAGAAAAATATAAGCGTAAACGAAGGAATAACTACCCATACGATAGGCAATATTGCAACAGTAGTTAAAGCTATTCCAATAATGGATAAGGATCCTATTATCACCACATGACGGCCAATCCGATCGGAAATGTATCCTGAAATAGGGCCTAGAGTTAAATCCCCAAACCAGCGAATCGACACAAGTAATCCGCTGAGGGTTCCTACGCCAACTACAAATCCCAAAATCACTGCCTCTTCGCCCACGATCACACGAACTAAATAGCCTGCTGTTGAGACAACTAAGCCTGCAACTATCATCCAAGCCACAAATGCTACGAAGTATAAATTCCTTATAAACCACATTCGTGAAATTATTACGTTTGTGGTTTCTAAATTCGCTTGTACGCTACTACCAGCCCCTAATTTGCCGGAGAATGAAACGAAAGGTAGCAATCCGAAAGCGAAAATGGTAATAATCCCTAAAACAAGAAATGCATTCCCTGCTCCACTGTAATCAGCAATAAACCCACCACCTATCACTGCTATGAGGCTGCCTCCGCGTGAGAAGCTTTGCAAAAACCCCATCAATTGACCTGTATTACCGCTCTTACTGTTCTCAATAACTGCAAGATAGCCACCCATCCGAATCAATGACCAAGCAATTCCCCAAACCCCGTGAGCTATAAATAAAGCCCAAAATCCCTTCGTAAGTCCATAACTCAAAGTAGTGATAGCGGCAAGGCCTATAGAAAAGGCAAAAGGTCTGAAGAAACCAAATCGTTCATAAGCAGAGCTAGCCCATCCATTTGATAATATCCGGATGAAGCGATTTACCCCTAAAATAAGACCTGCACCAGTTGGTGTAACTGCAAAAACCTCAAGACGTGAAGGTAATAAAACGTAGAGTGCTGCATCACCCATCAGACAAATGGATGTGATAAGTGCTACGAGAATTACAGGTCTTGGTGCAGACATTTGGTTATTCGAGTCGATCTTTTTGTTTAGTTAAGAGAGGAAATAAGATAGGCATCGCAGCACCAAATACTAAAAACATTATCCCTGCAATCCAAAAAGAATCTTGTAATCCATAGTTCTCTGCAATGAAACCAAAACAAGCGGGTGAAGCTATCTGCGCAACAGCCCAATACAAACCAACGTAAGCCATTGCAAGCCCTCGTTGTTCGTCTGAACTGTACGTAGCAGCGGTCAAAGGATAAAGAGCACTTAATGTTCCATAAAGTACTCCATGCAGAAGCATTACTATAACCATAATTGCGAATACATTAGCCCATAAGGGAAAAGCCCACATAACTAATCCCAGAGCGAATAATGTATACATATACAATTTTTTTTGCCCCGTACGGGAGACAATCTTTCCGAAAATTATTCCTATAACCACACTCCCGATTAATCCTATAGTCAACAAAACACTTATTCGAGTTTCGCCATTTCCTAGTTCCCGGAAATACGGAACCAATAAAATTACAGCCATCGTCATAGCAGTTGAAGCGACAAAAGAAGTAAATCCTGCCATAGCCATGCTGGCGTCTCGAGTCATAGAAGGGATCGGGGAGAGTGCTTGTCTAAATCCTCTAAGTACGTCTTTTCTAGGCAGGATTGGTAAAATAACAGAACCTAACAGTCCGAAAATACCCAGCCCTACCAAGATAGTCCAAGCCAAGCTATACCCAAAGGCTTCTGCTATTAAACCTGCAAATGCAGCGCCAACCATCTGCCCTGCCATTCTTGAACTCGTCATCCGACCAAGCAGTGTTCCTGCTTTCACAGGATTGATTCTGCTGCAATAAGATTGCGTTGCAGTCCAATAGGTAGCCCGTGACACTCCAAGGAAAGTTTGACCAATTATCAATGGCCAAAACGTACTAGATACTCCAATGGTTGCAGCTCCAATTACCATCGTTCCAAAGCTAATTAAAATTACCCATCGCTCACCAAATCGGTAAGCAATTGCTCCTGCAAACAAACGTAAAAATAACCCTAGAACCGCTTGTGATGCAATAATTACACCTAGCTCGTCAAGAGCAAAGCCTAGGTGTAATCCATAGAGCGGTACAAGGAGTAAAGTTGCTCCCAATCCAATGTGATACGTAAATCCAACGAAGTAAATCAGCCATGTAGCTCTACGCTCTGCGCGAGGGCTCAATGTTGAAATCGGATTAAAGTTCATTACCGCATTCTAATCTTATCTATCTGAAGTGTCGCGCATATTGACAGTGCAAACTGCTAACTCGTTTTACAGTAATTAATTCTTATGCAATTTTACGTAAAATTAGTTCCTGCGAATCAATTTCTACTTCGTAAATTTGTGCTCTCATGTTCAATTGGTTCAAGCATTGCCCTTTATCCAGTTCAAATATATAACCATGGATCGGGCATTTTATATGCTTTCCGAACATCAACCCTTCTCCAAGATCTCCATCTTCATGAGGGCACCATCTCTCAATCGCACGATACTCATTATCATGTGACAAAATAACAATGTCTTGTTCCTCAAAAGTAATACATGCAATTCCGTATGTAAGTAGATCGTCTGGAATCTGGATTCGTATTATTTCGTTATTTTCAGTCATAATTCCTTTACGCTAAAAGAACGTTACGCGTTCTGTAGCTGATGCAAAACAATATCTCGTTCCATCGAAGACATCAGCCAGCCTGGAGGAACCGAGAATCTACTTTCTAGTAGTAAATCATAAATTGCGTTTGCAGCATCTCGATTCAAAATTCCAGTGTCCTTTAAAGCTTGCTTATAAAATCTCTGAACAGAAAGCCCATCATCCCAATCGGCTTGATCTACTGTACTGGCCAAGCGGCGGACGAACTCAATCTGCTGTTGAGTTAAATAGTTTTCATTATTCTGGGTATTTGATCGAGGCATAAAGGACCAGTTTTTTTGCTCCAACCCGGGAGCATCGTCACTTTCAATGAATTCACCATCCATTAGGCACCATCGAGGTACAATCATTGATGCCCCTCGTCGTGTTTCTCCTTTGGTATCGCGAAAAATATGATCCCCCGTTTGAATATCAAACGCGGTAACTCTAGCTGGCAGACCAGGACTAATGCTTCCTATTTTATGATTTAATCCTAGAAGTTTAGCGGGGCGAATCGTTACCCGCTCGATTATCTCATTCATTGTAAATCCATGGTTCAAAAAAATGGACATAACATGCGCTAATGAATGGCATGGCCCAGTTATATTCACGCCTTGCAAATCTGAGCTTATGACATCAGTAATTATTCCTTGTTCAATCAGCGTGTCGAAGGCTTTGAATGAAAAATTAAGCCCACCGTAACCGACATCTGTAGCAACGCCTCGTTTAATTGCCGCACGCACTTCCAATAACACTTTACCGTCGTCATCAAGAATGTTGCCCCAATTACCTGTGTATACGTGAGTGAAGCAATCTCCAACGCTTAGCATATCCATAGCTTCACGAGTAAAGCGCGTCCCTGGCGGTTTGCGTATGTCGCCAATGTGCAAGTATTTGGGAAGGCCTACTTTTTCACATATTTCCCATGCGTCTTTAACTCTACCGAATCCGTTGTAGGTATGGACTCCAGATTTTATTGCGCGTATATGCTCTCTATTAGCATCCACGATATCTTGGAAGTGCTCAATGGGAACGTCTTTATTCGTATGTGCACGGTTTCCTAAGTCCTCACGAGTGCCTAGCAAGATACCTACAGGCTGGTCACTTAAAAATGAATATACTTCTGTTTTAGACTGCCCTTCCCAGTAATCACGGTAATCTTCATAGGTCCAAACTCCTGCTCCTCCAGCATCGACCATGGTGGTAACACCATGTAATACTCCAATAGTATCCGGGTCAGAGAATGCAAGATTACTGTAAACATGCACATGCATGTCGAACCACCCAGGGCTCAAGTATTTGCCCGTTGCGTCTATTACACGTTCCGATTCAGCAGGATCAAGAAATTCTGAAATTTCAGAGAATTTGCTGTCCTTGACCCCAATAGAAATTACTTGATCAATTCCATTAGCAGGATCAAGCACATGAGCCCCGGTTATAATGAGATCGTATTTCACTTTGCTTCTCTCCCTAAGACTGCATGGCTATTAAAACATAAATACAAGGGTTGTACGAATTTAGTACTCCAGACGCCTTTGAAGCTGCAAAATCTTAAGAGAGTCATTTCAATTACGTGCTCTCGAGTATTTGGAAAAGACTTTTCCTTAATACTAACAATCAATCTTTATATCTTTCTTCAAATGCAGTTGCAGTTTTAATATATTTAGGGCAAATGTTTACCGTTGGGTCAAGCTTCCATAGACGAATTCGGGAGTGATTGAAATCACTGTACGTTTTTCCTCTTTCATTGTTTCAGAAAATTCAAAATCACTTTGACTTGGGCTTCTATCCATCGCGATATAAACTTCTTTAAGCAATTTCACGTGATCGTCTATTTCGTCGGTTTCCTCAGGCCAGTGGCTGATTATAGCGGTACCCTCCACAGTGACATATCGACGTGTAATAAGATTAAGTACAGTTACAGTAGCTCGTCCTGTACGTTCAATATTTTTCACTTTTATTGTCCTACCACGGGATATCCAGCATAATTTCCCATCAACCATTCCAGTAGTAACCACAGTCGATTGAGGATTTCCTGCCTTATTCACTGTAATAGCTACAGCTGTATGATTCTCGGTTAATAAAGACATTGCTTCTGCTAGTTCCATATATCGCCATCCAGAAATTTCTTGACGAAATTGTATATTCTGAAATCGATTAGGTACATTGAATCTATATATCAAGCACATTTCGCGCGAATGTGAATGTCTTATGTTGTAAAATCACTTAGTGCGTATTACTACATGCCAAGCACCAAACAGTGATCACATCGTACTAGGCCTCCATGAGTACCTGAAAAACCAATTGGGTAAACCACTCGAACTCGTGATTGATATGCCATGGCAAGACCGTGCAAAAATGCTCTATGACGGGGAAATAGATATCGCATGGATATGTGGGCTGCCATACACAAGGCATACTGATGCAGGTACCGCAGCATATGAATTGCTAGCAACACCTGCCCGCAATGCAAAACGCTACCTCAATAGACCAGTTTTTTTCTCTGATTTAGTAATACGTGCAGACAGTGACGCTCAAGTACTTACTGACCTACGGGGTGCTACTGTTGCATATAACGAGCCCGAGTCATTCTCAGGCTACACTGCACTACGTGCTCATATTGCGTCGATTGATGAGCACGAGTTGTTTGGCAAGGTTTATGAAGCAGGCTCTCATGAAGAAGCATTGGAATTAATAAAAACTAGCGTCGTTGATGTAGCTGCCATTGATAGCACAGTACTTGAAATGCAAGAAGCAATAAACCCATCAAGTGTGAGAGAACTCAAAGTTCTTCACAGCCTGGGACCATATCCTGGCCCTCCTCTTGTCATTAGTAAAAGATTACCGAAGAGCATTCGGGAAACGATTCGCACGGCAGTACTCAACATGCATAATAATTCTTTAGGTCGGCAATTATTAGAGCAAGGGATGCTTTCAAGGTTCATGGAAGTGAATGATAACGATTACGACATTATACGTAATTTAGACCAAGTCAGTAACCGAGTAACCGAGTGGAGCTAACGAACGGATTTGAACCACTCCGCGTTCGTGAATAAGAACCTCTCCCACAGGGGGCAGTAAATGACGCCACGGATAATGACAGTCGGATCTTGCATGATGGACTTTGTAACAGTAGTCGATCAGGCTCCAGCATCGGGGGAAACGGTGTTCGGTCGAGAGTTTGCAATGATTCCAGGAGGAAAGGGTTTCAATCAGGCGGTTGCCTGCATGCGAATGGGGGCGAGCACTAGTATTGTCGGAAGATTGGGAAATGACGATTTCGAATCCGTATTTTCCGATTTGGCTCTCGCAGAAAAGCTAGACGTAACCAATCTTGAGATCGATCCGGATCATGGTACTGGTGTGAGCTTGATCATCGTCGATAACAATGGTGAAAACCGGATTGTGGCGAACCCACGTGCTAATGCATATCTAGGTTCATCTATTGTGGAAACGGCGTTCGAAAGATTTCAACCCGATGGATTGCTAATGTGTCACGAAGTACCAGACGAGCCGCTGGTTCGTGCAGCTCACTTGGCTGCAGCTGCACAGAAGCTCATCGTTTTCAATGCGGCTCCCGCTGGTCCTGTGCCCGGTGAGTTAATG
>PBOZ01000077.1 GCA_002724555.1 Rickettsiales bacterium | reverse complement strand
TGCCTTCTCTGGGGCAGCATCAACATCTTTCATTTTAACCCACACCGGTGGCACGCGCACTTTAGCTAATTATTTACCTGGGAGTTGCAAAGACCAGCATTATAAATACCGAGCGATTCGCGATTTCGTGCGCCAAATAATAATTCATACTAGAAATTTCATTGTAATCAGTAGCGTTTTGTCATTTTAAAAATTGGTTGCGAAATCATAAAATAACTTTATTACAATGAGTTAAAGAGATATTTCCGGCTGAGACATGACGATTAACATTCACATTTTCAACTTTTCTCGCCATAGTTGAACTTTTGCGTAATGGCGGCATACCCTGCCTACGAATAGGTCTGTACCCCTTAAGGCAATCGTATGATTGATCAAGCTACTGTATCAGTTCCCAAAAAAGAAAGTCTCGATGATGTCGTACTGAGTACTACGGGAACAGGAATTCTTCCGTCACATGCGATCCGGGAACTTGTTCGCTCAAAGAATATACAGGGCTTAGAAGATATCCCTCCTGACCAAATTCAGCCTGCAAGCATTGACCTTCGACTTGGGTCTACGGCGTACCGCCTTCGTGCAAGTTTTCTGCCGGGTAATAAGTCGACAGTCGAAGACCGCATTCGTCAGTTTGGCATGCATGCCATTGATATTACAGATGGTGCCGTCCTTGAGGTTGGTTGCGTCTATATTGTCCCACTGCTTGAGTACTTGGCATTGCCGTCGCGCGTTTGGGGGTTGGCCAATCCTAAAAGTTCTACGGGCCGCATTGACGTTTTGACGCGTCTAATCACCGATCAAGCCGAAGTGTTTGATAAGGTCAAGGAAGGTTATCACGGACGACTATATGCGGAGATAGCGCCCCGTACCTTTAGCGTCGTTGTTAGAAAGGGTACACGACTTAACCAACTTCGGCTTCGCCGTGGAACAGAGACACTCAGCGCAGCTATGCATCACCGGCTCCAGGAGGAATACCGTCTTGTTGACCGAGACCTTAATAAGAAGGGGCCGTTTAAGGGCATTCCTCTTACCGTGGATATGAAGGGGGAGCAGACGGATGGACTTCTCGGGTTCAGGGCCCGTCAGAATGCGGACCTTATCGACGTCGAGAATACAGGGTACTACGATCCGATCGACTATTGGGAGCCAATCTTCGCACGAGAACATAAGCATCTAATTTTGAATCCGGGTGACTTTTATATACTGGCGTCGAGTGAAGCTGTAAGCGTTCCGCCGCAATATGCTGCTGAAATGGTCGCCTACGACACATTGATCGGTGAATTTCGGGTACACTACGCTGGCTTTTTCGATCCGGGGTTCGGTTTTGCCGCAAGCGGCGGTGCCGGTTCGCGGGCAGTCCTAGAGGTTCGTTCTCACGAGGTACCTTTTCTTGTAGAAGAAGGTCAGGTTGTTGGTTCGCTATTATACGATAAGTTGATGGATGTGCCGGATAAAATTTATGGCACGCGCATTGGATCATCGTATCAGCGCCAAGGCTTGGCGTTGAGCAAGCATTTCAAGTCATACGACTAGATTTTTATTTCGGAAAAGATTTGTAAAACACAAGGATTAGCGAGTGTCTGACGCCAAAACTGGGCTATCTGTCCCCCGTTTCGAAGATCAAAGATTTTTAACAGGCTCTGCTGTCTATGCGGACGATATCAATATTGCCGATCAACTATATGGCGCAGTAGTTCGGTCCACGTATGCGCACGCCATCATTAAGAATATTGATATCAGCGCTGCTCTCGAGGTGGCAGGTGTTGCTGCGGTCTATACGGAAACAGATCTTGCGGCAGATGGTGTCGGGCATTTGCCGTGCAGTGCTGCACTGCCTCCGGAAGCAGGACTTTTTGTCCCGCCGCGTCCGGCCTTAGCGCGTGAACGGGTTCGTTATGTGGGCGACCAAGTCGCATTTGTTGTTGCAGATAGTAAAGAGAATGCGGAAATGGCGGCGGAGCAGGTCGTCATTGAGTATGAAGAATTGCCGGCGGTCGTCGACGCGTATGCTGCGCTGCAGAATGGTGCCCCTCAGTTGTGGGAAGATGCGCCAGGTAATTTGATTTTTCGATTCCCTAAAGGGGATAAAATTGCCAGAGACGCAGCATTCTCTAGTGCAAAGCATGTTGTTGAACTTGATATCGTAAATAATAAGATTTCGGCAGCACCCATGGAACCGCGATCCGGGATCGGCGAATACGATGAGATGCATGACAGCTATAAGCTCACATGTTCCGCACAAGGTTTGCACGGCATTCGGGATCCGATGGCTAGTGCCATTTTGAATGTGCCCGAGGACAAGCTTGAGATTGTAGCCCCCGACGTTGGCGGAGGTTTTGGCCTCAAAAACTTTGTATATCCGGAATGGGTTTTATTGCTGTGGGCGGCTCGGAAACTCGGCCGACCGGTTAAATGGACTGGAGACCGAGGTGAAGAATTTGCAGCTGCAACCCAAGGACGGGGCATTCGGTCCCAAGCACGTCTCGCGCTTGATAAGGACGGAAAATTTCTGGCTTTAGATGCAGTGATGGTGGCTGATTTGGGTGCCTATTTGTCCGGGGCTTCACCAGGCGCATCCACACGGGCGGCGTTGACGGCTATTGGGGGTGGTTACGTCATACCTACAATCTATACAGAATCGCACGGTGTGTTCACAAATACCGCGCCAGTAGATGCTTATCGCGGAGCTGGTAAACCTGAGGCAAATTTTATTACTGAACGCCTGATTGAGGCAGCTGCACGAAGGTTTGGATTCGATCCAGTCGAATTACGCCGTAAGAATGTGGTTGTCGATTTTCCATACGAGACATCGCAAGGCCTCACTTTTGATTGTGGCAGGTTTGGGCCAAATATTGATGATGTTGTGCGTCTTGTAGACCGTAATGGCTTTGCCACACGACGAATGGCGTCCGAAGCAGCTGGCAAGCTCCGTGGTTTAGGCATTTCGTCTTTTCTTGAGACGTCTCGGGGTGCACCTCAAGAAGGTGCTGAGATTAACTTTAGGAAAGATGGCCAGATTGAATTACGGGTCGGCACCGAGTCAAACGGCCAAGGCCACGAAACGTCATACAAGCAAATTGCGGCCGATCGGTTAGGACTGCCAATGGCAGTTTTTCATTATATACAGGCCGACACCCGAGAGATCCGTGTTGGTTTTGGCCATGGTGGTGCACGTTCCATGCATATGGGTGGGGGGGCGATGGTTCGTGCGATAGACGAGGCGTTAGAAAAAGCAAAATTCATTGCCGCACGGTTGCTGCAGACGGAATATACCGAACTAACTTTTGCTGAAGGTAAATTTACCGTTTTGTCCACCGGACAATCCGTCAGTTTGGCTGACGTGGTTATAGAGGCGGGTGATGCTGAGCTCGATACTTTTGTGTTCAATGAAGACGTGCCTTTTACTTTCCCAAACGGCTGCCAGGCGGCGGAGGTTGAGATTGATCCAGAGACCGGCGCAGTTGAACTTATGCGCTACATTGCCGTCGACGATTATGGTAATCTGGTCAATCCAATGCTCACAGTGGGGCAGGTGCAAGGTGGTCTGGTTCAGGGGATTGGACAAGCGCTTGGTGAGAATTGCACGTACGATACGGATTCGGGTCAATTGCTTGCAGGATCAATGATGGATTACTGGTTACCGCGCGCGAGCCAGCTTCCCGATTTGGAAATTCACTTGGAAGGCACTCCGACCAAAGCTAATCCGCTGGGTGTGAAAGGGTCTGGGCAAGCGGGTTGTATTGGTGCACCGCAAACGGTTGTGCATGCGGTCTTGGATGCGTTATCTGGTTTTGGGGTTGACGAGATTGACATGCCGATCACGAGCGAGAGTGTCTGGCAGTTAATCCGAGCAGGGTCTTAAAAGTATTTTGGCCGTAAAAATTTATTAACCTATTGAAGGATGAGTAAACTCATGAGCGCATAGTTACGCTGCAAAAATTTTCAATTCCAGCTGCTTGCGTCTCGTTTGTTTAAATGTGGTTATCCGCCTCGCATAGGACCCAGCGGATAATAGCGTACGCCGTCGCGCAGTTTTGTGTAGGGGAAGTCAACGGGGTTGGCGCCATGGCCGCCTGGCGCGATCGCAGCGAAGGTGGTTTCAGCAATTGGGTCAAAATGGGCGCGATAATGTGCCGTGCTTTTTACAACAATAATATCCAGGTTTTGCAGCACGATGCCAAAGTGTTCGAAGACCGATCGGTCATGCGCTTGAACACGTTCGCTTGCCACTGCTACTTTGACGCCCCCGATGGAGAGTAACGCCGCGGCGCCGACATTGTGCACCTTTCCTTGTGCGACCGGGCCGGTGGTCTGATAGACGCCATTGTTGATTGCTTCAACTTTGAAGCGTCCGTGATAAGGAATCACGTTGGGTAAGTCTGCCTGCCCACCAAGGTTGGTCTCTATCTCAGCACCGACGCCAGCTTGGTGCGCCATTGTTGCGACATCGGGGTCTTTGACAACGCCAAAAATCGCATTTTGTGCTTTGTTCTGCACTAATGCTTCCAACATACCGACCGTATCTGCTGTGCCACCACAACCGGGGTTGTCTTGTGTATCGGCAATGACAACAGGTTTGGATGCATTGGTCGCAATACGCATGGCTTCCTTAACAGCTTCATCAGGGGCTAAAAGAGGTTCAGCAAATTCAGCCTCTTTAAGGGCGATAAGATGTGCAATCTCATCCACAGCGGCGTCCGCTTCTTCTTGGCTGTAAGCATGGGCGCTGACGGTTGGGCCGCATTCACGAAGGTCGCCCGGTGGAAATCCGGCAAGGTAGGCGAGTGAGAGCATATCTTCAGTAAGGCGCGCTCTTGCCGCTTTCACTATTCCTTTGGAGGGATCGACCAAGGTGCATTGGAAATTCAATGGCAATAGAAAAGGAAGATGACGGAGGGCTCGGCCCTGCGGCCTACCATCTACCAGCAACCTCTGCATTGCGACTGCGGCTCGCTTACCGGTATCAAATTGATCTACGTGGGGGTATGTCCAATAGGGTAAAATTGCATCCGCATGCTGCACCATTTGAGCAGTGACATTGGCGTGATAGTCCAGGCTGATAACAATTGGCGCTTCTTCGCCGACTACGGCTCGGATGCGGCGAAGTAATTCTCCTTCGCCGTCTTCGTATTCTTCAGAAACCATTGCGCCATGCAGATCCAGATATACTGCGTCGACGGGTAGCTCATCCGAGAGCCTTGCTATTATTTCCCCAGTGATCCGTTCATAGGCGTTTTTGGTAACGTAGCCGCCGGGTGTAGTGCTGGTCCAAAGAAGTGGAGCGATTTCATGGTTGTTTTCGCTAGCATTCAGGAATCCAGCCGTCGATGCGCCTCTTTTTGCAAAGGTCTTTAGAATGTCCTCGCCTCGTAAAATACCCGAGCGATCGGGCGGATTGGCAAAATTCTCGAAATCGGTGACGTCTGGAACGAAACAGTTAGTTTCATGCATAAAACCGGCGATTGCGATACGGGCCATTATCAGGTTCCTTCGCGTTTGAGTATGACTGTCTATCTATCAATCTAGGTTTTCGCTTCGAGGCGGGAACAGTGAACGCATAGCAAATATGCGCATTGCTCAGTTAAAAAGACCGTGCATTATGTGATAGATTTTTCGCAGCCGATGCAGTTCAAATGAATTGAAACTATCCTCCGCGGGTTCAATCTGCGCATTGCTTATGATTTGCCTATCGCTCAAATAAAGACCAAGGATGGGCGAAATCATTAATTTTAAAACTTAGTTGGAGATTTTGCGGTTGTTCAAATGATGAATTTTAACGGGCAGAATAGCCGCCATCGACGGGCATTGCGACACCGGTTACGAAGGATGCATCTTCGCTTGCGAGAAATGCTGCCACTTTTGCGACTTCGTCCGGTTTGCCAAGTCGCCCAATTGGGTGCAGGTCTTCTAGGTACTCGCGCCCGCGATCGTGGGCTAGGCGCTCGGTTATAATTGGCGTTTCGATGTAGCCTGGGCAGATCGCATTCACCCGGACGCCAGCCTCGCCATATGCGACAGCGAATTGTTTTGTCAGGCCGATGACACCGTGTTTTGCAGCAACATAAGAGGCGACACCGGTCACGGCTGCTAAATCCTTGTGATAGTTGCTTTGTTGGCGCATCAAAGCGCCCAATCCTGCGACTGACGCTGTATTAACGACGGCACCTCCTCCGTGTTCTGCGATGATTGGGCAAGCATGCAGGAGGCCATAAAATACACCCGAGTAGTTAATGGCCGTGGTTGTATCCCAATCCCTACCGGCCACGCCGGCGTTGTTCATTAGGACATCGAGACGCCCATGATCGCGTTGTGTTTTAACGAGAGCTTCCTTGAACGCCTCTTCGTCTGAGGTGTCCAGTCCATTTGCTATAGCGCTGGCGCCTAATTCTTCCAAACGTGCGGCTGTAGCTTGAGCTGTTTGCTCGTTGATATCTGAGCACACTACCGTGGAACCTTCCGCAGCAAGCGTCAGTGCCATTGCTTGACCTATACCCGACCCGGCTCCAGTGACAAAAGAAACGCGACCAGAAAAATTTGGCATAAAGTTAATCCTCTTAGTTAACGCATCAAAGATTAGCGAGCGGTTAATCTATAGTCTAATAGTCTAGTTGGGATGACTTTCTAAAGGTTTTGCGCTACACCGACGGTAACTCATCAATCGCGGAATTAGGAGTAAGACGCATGCAATACCGCCAACTTGGAACATCTTCGCTCGAAGTTTCACCAATCTGCTTCGGCTGCAATGTTTTTGGATGGACAGCTGATGAGGAAATGTCCTTTCGCCTTTTGGACGGTTGGCTCGACGCTGGGTTCAATTTTTATGATACGGCGGATGTCTATTCTCGGTGGCACGATGGTAACAATGGTGGTGAGTCTGAAACGATTATGGGTAAATGGCTCCAAAGCCGGGGCTGTCGCGACAAAATCATATTAGCGACCAAGTTTGGTATGGATATGGGGGAGGGCAAAGTTGGCCTGTCACCGAATTATATGATGCGGGCAGTAGAAGAATCTCTAAAGCGACTCAAAACTGATTATATTGACCTTTATCAATCACACAAAGACGACGAAGATACGCCGGTTGATGCGACTCTCGAGGGTTACGCAAAACTAATTGAGCAAGGCAAGGTGCGGGAGATTGGTGCCTCAAATTTCAGTGCGTCACGCTTGAAGGAATCGCTTGATGCAAGCAAGGTCAAAGGTTTACCGCGTTATCAGAGCCTTCAACCGCTCTACAGCCTTGTTGAGCGCGACACCTTTGAGGGTGAGCTCGAAGAGCTTTGTGAAAAAGAGAATGTAGGCGTCATTGGCTTCTATTCACTGGCAAGCGGTTTCCTGACGGGTAAGTACCGATCGAAGGCCGATATGGATGGACGCATCCGTGCTCCGAGGGTCGAAAAATATGTTACGAAGGATGGCTTCCGTGTACTAGATGCCTTGGATGAGGTGGCGCAAAAGCATGAAGCCAAGATGGGGCAGATCGCGTTAGCCTGGTTGATGGCCCGCGCTAGCGTGACGTCACCGATAGCGAGCGCGACTAATATGGATCAGTTGGCGCAGCTGGCAGCAGCGGCGACCTTGACCCTTGATGCCGACGACATTGCGAAAATCGACAAGGCAAGCAAATAACGGAACAGTCGGGCGGCTGCTTTTGCGTCTCTGCTGTTAAATGGGGTAACACCGAGATAGACAATTTATCTCATTGGTTGCAATTGTATTAAATTCATGGAGTTAGGGGGCTAACGCACTGAAGGGTGGCATGGGTTTGGATCAGGGTAATGGGGACTAATTCGCTAAACGTCACCCAATTGCCAAAATATTTTCTCGCCAAATAGCGCGCCCTGCCTATGACGTGAAATCTCGCTGCTATATCCCGTCATTCTTTTCAGCATGAACGGTTTCTTTGATCCAGGTGTTCAACAAGAATTAATCCTTATTGTCGATCAAATATTTAACTTCGATCAGTGGAAACGGTAAGTGATAAACAATGATAGACTGTTGTGATGTATATTAGCACGATTTTGGCAAACGAAAAATTTGAATGTTCAAATTTGCTATCACTAAAGCAAACGCTAAATTTTTAATTGGAGAAAAATCAAAAATATTGAGAGGTGTGTAGCCATGGCCGGCAAAACGTTGTTTGAGAAAATTTGGGACCGGCATGTAATCGCGGAACGCGAGGGCGGTCAGTCTCTTATTTATATTGATCGTCACCTTTGTCATGATGGGTCGTTTAACGCTTTCGGGCAATTGCGTGAGCATGGAAGAACCGTCCGCCGGCCCAAGCAAACATTTGCGACACCGGATCACTACACGCCCACGAAGTCCGTTGATTTGCGGGATGTTCCAGACCCCCGTGCGACTGAGATTTCAATGGCGATAGACAAAAATTGTGAGGAGTTTGGCGTTACTCTGTTTCCCTGGCTTGATGAGCGCCAAGGAATTGCCCATGTCGTCGGTCCCGAGCAAGGAATTACCCTTCCGGGAATCGTTCTTTGCTGCGGCGATAGTCATACTTCGACACATGGCGCGCTTGGCTGTATTTCTTTTGGTATCGGTGCGTCAGAGGTGGCACATGTTCTTGCAACGCAAGCGATTTGGCAGCGCCGCCCTAAAACAATGCGGATTACCGTCGATGGAAAACTTGGGTTCGGCGTATCAGGTAAGGATGTGATTATCGCGATTATTCGTCAAATTAGCGCTGCCGGTGGCACCGGCCATGCCATTGAGTATGCTGGCTCCGCCATCCGTGACTTATCGATGGAGGGTCGACTTACCCTCTGCAATATGACCATCGAGGCGGGCTCCCGAATTGGGATGGTGGCGCCGGACGATACGACATTAGAGTATGTTGGCGGGCGTCCTTATGCACCTCAGGGTGCCGCATGGGAGAAGGCTGTAAACTTTTGGCGCACTTTGCCTTCGGACGAAGATGCCACTTTTGATACAGAACACAGAGTTGATGGTGATAACATCGCTCCCATGGTGACTTGGGGAAATTCACCTCAATGGGCGGCGCCTGTGACCGCTACCATTCCAGAGCCGTCGTCTGAGCAAGATGCTGAGAAACGTGCTGAGATGCAGACGACCCTGGATTATATGGATTTGAAACCTGGTACACGCATAGATGAAATCAAAGTTGATAAGGTATTCATCGGTTCTTGCACAAATGCAAGAATAGAGGACTTGAGGGCGGCTGCAGCTGTTGCAAAGGGCCGTCGCGCTGTGATTTCGACATTGATTTCGCCCGGTTCGGGTCTTGTTAAGAAGCAGGCAGAAGCTGAGGGTCTAGATAGAATTTTCACGGAGGCGGGGATGGAATGGCGCCTGCCAGGATGTTCAATGTGCGTCGGTATGAACGGTGATTTATTAGAGCCAGGCGAGCGTTCGGCATCGACAAGCAACCGAAATTTTCGGGGTCGACAGGGTGTTGGTAGCAGGACGCATTTGGTTAGCCCAGCAATGGCAGCGGCGGCAGCTGTTACGGGCACCTTCACTGATGTCCGAAAATTGATGGAGGGATAGATTATGGAGGCTTTCACGACGTTTAAGGGGATCGGTATTCCGATTGATATTATCAACTGCGATACGGATCAGATCATCCCAGCTCGTTTCTTGCGCAAGGACCGGAGTGATCCGGATATGCATACATTTTTATGGCATGATCTGAGGAAAGATCCGAATTTTGTGTACAACAAGACACCCTACAACGAGGGCACGGTTGTCGTCGCGGATATTAATTGGGGGTGTGGATCGTCACGCGAAGGGGCTGTTTATGCATTAAATGCAAACGGAATTCGCGCTGTTGTAGCGCCCAGTTTTGGGGATATACATTACAATAACTGTTTAAAATGGGGCGTCTTGCCTGTCCGTCTTTCGCGTGAAGATTGTGATAATCTGCGGCAACAACTTCATAATGATCCTGGTGCAGAAATCGGATTTGATTTGGATGCTCAAAACGTTTCCGGGCCAGAGGGTAAATCTTATTCGTTCGAAATTGACCCGTTCGACAAATATAGGATGCTGAACGGGTTAGACGATTTTGGTGTAACCCGAGAATACGACGAGCAGTTTGTAAAATTTGAGGCAGCTCATAAAGCCGATTATGGATGGCTCTATAACCGGAATTGACGTAGTTACTGCCCCGTTTATTAATTAATAGTAAAAACCTTGTCTGTAATCCCAAGTATTAAAATGTTCGGCAAGTAGGTTAATAATCCGATCAACACTTAGTCCTTTGCGTATTAAAACTGGCGCTGGAAGAATACCTCTTTCGCCTTTTTGCTCGGGAATTAATTTACCATCTTGATCCACCATCGAAATCATTACGCCCTGCTCGTAGCGTGTTTCTTCGCTTTTATCAGGTTGCATGGAAGCAACGTAACTGTCAGCGCCTAAAATCAGGTCGACACCCGATTCAATTTTAGTACCAACGCCAGCGATAACACCACGGTTTCCCTGCCCCGATGGGTTAGCTGAACTGGCAAAAGAAAGCTTTTTATCCTCCTCCCAGAGGGTTTTTGCCAATTTTTCTGATGGAGTTCCAAACCTTATGACAAAACAGCTTGTCTCTCGGGTGTCCATCATAAATTCATTTGATCCGTCTTTAGGGATGAAGTTTTTGCCTTGTTCCGACCACGGCAAAATACACCCTAGAAGAATATCCTTGTCCCAGTGTGCTTGGTAAAACTGAAATATTTCATCATTTAGAACTGCTAGTTTTTTTAACTGATCCAGCGAACTACAAAGTACGACACCGGGCTTGTTTCGGGCACGATCCTTGATATCGAATTTTCGATCTAATCCTTCAGCATCAGTCGTCATAATTATATAACCGACCTTTGTCGGGCTGACGATAACGCCGCCAGGATTTCGGAGAACGTTTATTGCCCTCGGATCATTTTCCCCATTCCACTCGATATATCGTTCGCTATCCGTCATTTCTTACACCGTTGTTAAAACTTACTGTGACTTTTGGGTTATTTGGAATCCACTTTGCTAACTTAAAGGGCGAATTAGCCTAAAAATTCTTATTAATCCTGATTAAAATCATAACGGTGAATTTAGGTTAAAAACTCACCAATCCTAGATTTTATTGAAATTCATCACCCTTTAGGTTGAGATGCCACATCAGTGCTATGGCGGCCCCCTTTACACGTTGCAGAAACCAAAGTGTCAATATGATAGTGAGAGCGGGCCAAATTGAATAATGCACCCATAGAGGTGGGTCATAGAGTTTTTCCAATAGCAAGAGCATGGGTGCAACGATATGTCCCACGATTAAAATCGTAATATATGGTGCTAGGTCGTCAGTGCGGTGTTGGCCAATATCAATTTTGCAAACGTTACAAAAATTTACCGGCTGAAGGTATTTTTTAAATATTGGCGTCTGTCCGCAACTCGGACACCGTTTGCGAAGTCCATAAACCATCGGTTTAAGCGGGAAGCCTTGGCCATGTTTATATTCCATAAGTATACACCTAAGCAGTTTGGTGCTACGCCGCAATAAGAAAGCTAAGGGGAAAAAATGAGCGCATATTTCTAATGATTGCGCATTAACATGCCGCATAAGGCAACAATGAAATCCGATTTTATGATCAATGGATTTATCGCCGCTTCCGACACGTTTACGGCCTCCGAATTAGCTAAGTTGGATATGGCGCGATTGCGTTGGCCAGACTGTCCTAGCCACCTCTTGGCAAACCACGACGACCATGAATGCCGTAAAATTCATCCCGCGACGGATTTACAGGAAAAATATAGCCGGGATATTCGTGCTTTTTTGAAGGTATTCGTGAATTGTCGAATTATTTTCTCAGGGCGTTTCACCTACGCCGACAAGAGCGACGGAGCGTGAACTGTATAGGGCAACCAGTTAGGTTGGTTTTGGGCATATTGTACCGGTCGCGCGGTTGGCCTTACACCAATATGATTTATTGCATCCCCACTGCTTCGCAGAACCTAAACATCAACTGCCAATACGTTAATTTGAGATTCATGAAAAACAGTAGCATCACGAGAACAGAAATAAGGAGATAGAAAGTGACGACAAATCAAATAACAGGCAGCGAAGCGATGGTTCGAATGCTGCAATTGCATGGCGTGAACGTGATCTTCGGACTTTGTGGCGACACGAGCTTACCTTTCTATGACGCGCTATATCGGACCGGGGGGAACATTACCCACGTTTTGACGCGAGATGAACGACATGCGGGCTACATGGCGGATGCTTACGCGCGAGTGACCGGTAGAGTTGGGGTTTGTGAGGGTCCATCTGGTGGTGGGGCCACCTATATCGCGCCGGGTTTGGTTGAGGCGAACGAATCGTCAATACCTGTGCTCGCCATCACAACTGATATCTCTTTAACTGGAAGAGGCCGATATACGCTGACAGAGCTGGATCAGGAGGCGATGTTTGGTCCGTTAACAAAATTTACACAGGTGATCGACAATGCTGCAGATATACCCCGTGTTATGCGTCGTGCATTTAGAGAAATGACGACGGGCCGCCCCGGTGCAGCCCATATTGGATTGCCATTTGACGTGCAGTCTCAACCTTTGGATGAAGCAGAAATTTGGGCCGAGCCAGAATATGGTCGATATCCAGCGCGACGAACAGGGCCAGAACCAGACGCCATCAAAACAGCAGCAGAACTGATTAGCGAGGCAAAGCAACCTCTTTTTATCTGTGGCGGTGGTGTTGTGATATCTGGCGCGGAAAAGGAATTAGAAGTACTTGCAAATAAGATTGACACACCAGTGGCAACAACGATCAGTGGTCAGGGTAGTATTGCTGATGATCATCCGTTGTCAGTGGGCGTAGTTGGCAGCAACGGTGGCACTATGCCAACCCGCCACGTCGTTGATGCTGCTGATCTCATTATTTTTGTTGGTTGCCGCGCTGGCTCCGTAACAACGGAGCGATGGCAGCATCCAACTCCCGGAAATACTAAGATCATTCATATCGATGTTGACCCCGGTGTGATGGGCGCGAATTACAGGCCCGATGCGGCGATTGTAGGCGATGCCCGATTGTCGCTTGCAAGTTTGCTTGAAACTGTCGAAACACGAGAAGCTGGTGGCGCGAAAAAATTGGTCTCGCGTGCACGCAAAGACAAGTATATCGAGTTCAAAGAGCTATCAAATTCAACCGATGTGCCAATTCGGCCCGAACGGATCGTGGATACCTTACAGCGCATTCTGCCGACTGACGCTGTTGTCGTTGCAGACCCTGGTACGCCGTGTCCATATTTTTCTGCGTATTACCAAAGTTGTGTGACAGGACGGAGTTTTATTAGTAATCGAGCGCACGGGGCACTTGGATTTTCTTTGCCGGCGGTTGTGGGGGCCTATTACGGCCGTTCTGGATCTAAATGCGTTGCAGTTATGGGCGACGGTAGCTTTGGCATGGCGGTCGGTGAGCTGGAGACCATTCGGCGACTGGGTATACCGGTGACGATGATCGTTATCTCAAATAGTGTCTTTGGCTGGATAAAGGCGGGGCAGAAAAGTGGCTACGATGGTCGGTACTTCTCGGTGGACTTTACGAGGACGGATCATGCTGCGGTTGCGAGTGCTTACGGTATAAAGACATGGACGGTTCGGGACCCAGTCGATCTAGAGGAAGCACTAAAAGCCGCTGTTGAAGCGGATGTGCCGACCTTAGTTGATGTCATCTCACAACCACTCCAAGAAGCGAAGGCACCTGTAAGTGAATGGGTCGCCTGATTAAAAAAAATGAGCAAAAAAGCGGCAGCATTCCCCTGTGTCGACGGTACTTGGTAAACTTTAGAAGTTCTGAATTCTCTTGGCTATTAATGATTTAGGGACGGGTTATGCCAGCCTTAGCTATTTGCATCGATTTCCCTTTGACACATTGAAGATTGATTTTGCTTTCGTGTCGAATTCGTTGAAAGACAGATCCAAAAAAAATAGCTGGCAAATTCTATCGCTAGTTTGGCTACCGATATGGAGTTGGACATTTCCGCCAAGGTGATCGAAAAGCAACAAGAGTTACAGGGGTTACCGGACTTGGCTGCAACTACCTTCAGGGCTTCTTTATGGCCCGTTCCAGTTCTATATCAAAGACTATCAAGGTGATAAACAACACTACTTGTTAGCAAATGCGCGATCGGAGAGGATTTTGGGCGACGATATTTCATATCTAAAGGAATGGGCAGCTGTCACTCAAGGCATTTCGCCCGAAGCAGGGTCTGAAGACGGCATCCTAAGGGCCGTAATTCGCCAAGATGCAAAAGCTCGAGAAGCGGCAATGGCACTGCCTTTCGAAACCGAACCCGCTTCATATACGCGTACCCTCGAGAAAATCGCTGATGAAGTAACTCCAAAATGAGTAACAATGTGATCACAGCGATGTCGTTGGCCGAAGTGGCTGAGAAAATTGCGAATAAAGAAATCTCGTCTCTGGAAGCGACGGACGCGGCGCTTGACCGAATAGAAAGCTTTGGCCCGAAGCTGCATGCTGTGGTCCATTGCGATCACGAGGGGGCCCGAAAAAGCGCGTCTAAGGCGGATGAAGATATAGCATTTGGCAAGGTGCGTGGGCCGCTGCATGGCGTACCTTTGGCACATAAGGATATGTACTACCGCGCGGGATGGGTGGCTGCTTGCGGTTCCAAAATTTTAGATGGTTTCGTGCCAGAGGTGACATCGACTGCGATCCAGCGTCTTGATGCGGCCGGTGCGCTCGATATTGCGCGGCTCCATATGGTGGAGTTCGCTTTTGGTCCAACTGGCCACAACGAAGTTGTTGGCACGCCACGTAATCCTTGGAACTTTGACCACATTACGGGGGGGTCTTCGAGTGGGTCAGGCGCATCGGTAGCGGGGCGTTTGGTTTACGGTGCGCTCGGTTCGGATACAGGTGGATCGATCCGCTTGCCCGCACAATGTTGCGGCCTTGCTGGCATCAAGGGGACCTATGGCCTCGTTAGCCGATATGGTGCAATGCCACTATCTTACTCGTTGGACCACGTTGGACCGTTGACGAGGACGGTGAAAGATAGCGCGCTAATGCTTCAAGCTATTGCTGGGCATGATCCGAATGATCCGACTACTAGCCACCGAGAAGTGCCAAATTATTTAGACGGTATTTGCGATGGTGTGAAGGGAATGCGGATTGGTGTGCCACAGAACCATTGCTATGAACCAGTCGAGGATCCGGTCCGCGAGGCGCTTGAGGCTAGTCTCAATGTTTATCGGGAGCTTGGGGCAGAGGTAGTGCCGCTTCACGCTGACAGTATCGAGGCAGCGAATAGGTTTGCCAATGTCGTAATGGCAACGGAAGCAGCGACTTACCACAGTAAGTGGGTTCGCGAACGGCCGGAGGACTATGGTGCGCAAACTCTCAGTCGACTTTTGCCGGGTTTTTACTATTCTGCTACGCGTTATATCGAAGGCCTAAATCTTCGTTCAAAGATACTGGCGGACTTTTGTGGAAGTGTGTTCGAAAAGGTCGATATGTTGCATGCGCCAGTTATACCCATTGAAATTCCGCGTATTGACGAAGCAGATGTGGGCGCTAAACCTGGTTACATGAAGTCCATCGCTTCGATCACGCACAATACGCGAGCGTTTAACTTCCTTGGCCTGCCAACCTTATCGGTGCCGTGTGGTTTCACGCCAAACGGGCTACCGACTGGTTTCCAGCTGATCGGGCGGCCATTCGATGAAAAAACATTGTTCCGTGCCGGCCATGCCTATGAGCGTGAAACTTTATGGTGCGACAAAGCACCGGTCCTATAGAGAGGGCAAAATGACCGACGATGAAATCCTTCGTGAATGGGCGAAGAAAGTGCAATTAGTCGAACCCGATGCCGGTTCCGCCAGCACTGTATTCCGCCGCGTTAAGCTGCATGAGGCGCAGGTTCGCGAGGCGGCCAGTCAGGTTGCATTTGAAGCTGAACCGGCAAACTTTCGCGCATATCTTGATGGTAAAGCGAAAGGAGACGACGCATGAGTGTTGATGAAGTTGCAGCACTTAGCCTAACTGAAGTCGCGCACAAGATCGCGGCCAAAGAACTTTCCGCTGTTGAAGTTACCGAGGCTTCGCTCCAGCGAATTGAACGTCACAATGAAGCGCTAAATTGCATCGCTAATGTCAACGCTGAGGATGCACTTGCACAAGCGCAGAAGGCTGATGAGAGGCTGGCAAAAGGCGGTCCGGTCGGCCCGTTGCACGGAGTGCCGCTGGCGCATAAGGACATGTATTACCGAGCGGGACGCGTGAGTGCCTGTGGTTCAAAAATTCGTGCCGATTATGTACCTGACATCACGTCAACTGCTCTAAAGAAACTTGATGCAGCGGGAGCATTGGAAGTCGCTAGACTGCAAATGGTGGAGTTTGCGACGGGTCCGACCGGACACAATGAAATGGCCGGTACACCGCGGAATCCTTGGAATACGGATCACATCACGGGTGGATCTTCAAGTGGTTCCGGGTCGGCCGTGGCGGGTCGGATGGTATACGGCGCGCTTGGATCCGACACGGGAGGTTCCATTCGAATACCTGCGTATTGCAATGGACTGGTCGGAATGAAGGCGACCTATGGGCGGGTCAGTCGTTACGGCGCGATGCCACTTTCATTTAGTCTTGATCATGTTGGCCCACTCTGCAGAACCGTGAGGGATTGTGCCGTCTTTACGCAGGTCATCGCTGGCAACGATCCCGATGACCCGACTACCAGTAGGGAACCAGTTGGCGATTACCTGGCGGATATAGAAGGGGGTGTTAGTGGGCTCCGCCTTGGCGTGCCAACGAACCATTTTTTTGATGATGTTGACGATGAGGTTCGCGAAGCGATCCAAGAGAGTATCTCAATCTACGAAAAACTCGGCGCGGAAATTGTCGAGGTTGAAGTGCCGGGTATTAAGCATGGGTTTGCCTTGGGTGAGGTGCTGGGACGCGTTGAAGCCGCTACGTATCACTCGACGTGGCTGCGTGAGCGCCCGGAAGACTATGGCACACAGACCCGCAATCGCTTGATGCAGGGCTTCTATTATCCGGGTACACGATATATCGAAGCGTTGAATTTGCGGGGACAGTTGTTGTCTGGCTTTACAGATGAGGTGTTTAGTGTTGCCGATATTTTGATCGCACCGTCGGTTCCCATGGCAGTTCCCACGATTGCAGATACTGATATTAGTGCCAACCAAGGCTTCCTCGATATGATTGCGCGGTTTGGTTCTTGTACCCGGCCTTTTAATTTTTTAGGTTTACCGGCGCTTGGCGTGCCATGCGGGTTTACGGGGAATGGATTGCCCACAGGATATCAGATTGTCGGCCGGAGTTTTGACGAGGCGACACTGTTCCGTGCGGCCCGTGCCTTTGAACGGGAAACTGGCTGTACGGAGAACGCGCCGGTGCTTTAGACGTTTGTCACATGCTTCTTAAGATAGATCATATGGGCAGTGAGTATTAAACAAACACCACGCCTTCCATAATTCGTCTGGCCGTTCGTCCGAGGGTGGCACGTTGTACCTCGTAGTTATTGCCTGTTAGTTCGACTACGCTTTCGGTTTCGATCACGCCTGCTGGATGCCCGATGCGAACTACCTTTCGCTTTTGGGCCTCTTTTCGGCAGGCTTCGTGCACAATAGTCCCTGGGATCTTGCTGGCGATACCAGTGCAAACGGTGCTGGTCCCTGCGTAGGTTTTGTGCATCTGTTGCATGAACATAAGTCGCGATAGGAAATCGCTTTCGGATGCGGCAACAGTGCGTCCGTTGAGCGGCGCAGCGTAATCTTGCGGTGGTGAGATCATCCCAATGAGCGGGGCGGCCGGACTTTCCTGTTTGCCTTGATCGAACGCCGAGATCATGCCCATCTTATAGGCGGCATGCGAGCGGATAGCCTCCAATAATTCGAGAAGATTTTTATCGCTATCGATTTCTTCCGCTGTTTCCGTTCCCTTTAGGCCGACGTCTTTGGCTCGGATGAACACATGCGGGTTTCCTACATCGATTAGAGATGCATTGATCGTCCCAAACCCCGCAATCTCGAGCCTGTCAATTGGGTTGTCGGTTGGTAAGAGAGCACCAGCGCCTTGTCCAGCGGTTTCGGCAAAATCGACTTGAATTTTGGCACCTGTTCCCGGCACTCCTGGAATTGTGTAATCGCCATGTTCCAACGGGCGATTTTTTTCAACTGGTACCTCGCAGTAGAGCATGCTGTTCAAATTTGTATTCCAAATGCGCACAGTAGTTATAGGCGTGATTGGAGACACCATATTTTCCCAGATTGCAAACGCGCCAACACCGGACGTGAGGTTTCCGCAAAGAGAGCGAAAATCAACAGCTGGTTCATTAATCTCAACTTGTCCGAATGTGTAAGAGAGATGCGCTTTGTCAGCCTGGGGGTTGTTTTCCGGCGGCGGCCCGACGATGCAAACTTTACTTGTTAACGGATCAGCACCCCCAAGACCGTCGATCTGTCGTCGGTCGGGTGAGCCAAAGATCGATAAAATCATCCTTTCCCGCGCCGCCGGGTTAATTGGCAGGTCGCTCTCTCTCAAGTAGATGCCTTTGCTGGTGCCCCCACGCAATATGGTGCATCGAATGGCCTTTGACATTTGGGTTTCTCTCAGTTTCTGATTTGCCAAACCAAAGATATAGTTCTGCTTCAAGAAGGCTAATTGAATAGTAGTTTATAGAGTTCGTGCCTCATTCCCTTTCCCTTATTAATTTAATCTTCCATACAGTTGGTTACCATGGTTGGCACCGCTAAATCGAAAATCATTATGTGTAGTGCCGAGAAATCTTCGAAATTGTATGCCAGTTTTCATGGCGACGCTTCGTGTTTTCAAATATTTGTAAATCTAACGGGCGGCTTTGCGATCAAATAGAAGTTGGGTCTACGAAGTCGGCTGCGTCTCTCGGTAGCGGCGGGTAGGCAGCAGGTCCGAGTTCTGTGACGTACCCGAGAGTTGACATATCTTCCATTCGCATTGGATAGAGAATGCCATCGAGATGATCGTATTCATGCTGCAACAGGCGGGCATGGAACCGATGGGCTGTAAATGCAATGCAAGCGCCATCGAGATCGACCGCTTCGAAGCTAATTTTGGTGAAACGCCGAACCTGGCCAAAGAGGCCAGGTAGAGATAGGCAGCGTTCCCAATAAGCCTTCTTTTCATCTGTAATCGGTTTGATTTTAGGATTGATGACAACAGTCCACGGGATTTCCCTCATTTTTGCACCGACGGGCATGACCTCTTTTCGGACACGGTAGACGAACATTCGGACGGGTTCATAGACCTGTGGTGCAGCAATGCCATTGCCGCCAATATCTTCACAAGTGTCGATCAAATCTTGCGCAAGGCGTTTGAACTCGGGTGCCGTAGGATCTGCAATGGGTTTGGCAATTTCCTTCAAAATTTCGTGGCCCATGCGGGCGATTTTTCGGATGGCCATCGGCAATTCCTTTCTTTGATGACAAATACGAGACAATTCCGATCTATGACCTATGTCTCCTTGCATGACGGACGAGCGATCGACAACTGATATCGAAACATTGAGGTATCATCTTCGTGAGCGTGCGAAAGCATTTGCTTTAAATGAGATTGCACCGATTGCGGATCTCCATAAGCAAGAGAAGCCGCCGGCGGAATTGTTGCGTGCCTTTGGTACCTCCGGAATGACGGCTATCGGCCTAGCACCGGAATATGGCGGCGTGGGTGGTGACCTAAGGGCGATGGCACAGGTTGGGGAAGTTATCGCCGCAGTGGGCGGAAATCTTGCTCTCTCAGGCGCTTGGATGGCCCGCCAATTGTGTGCTCGTTTGCACATTTATGGGCACGGAACTGGGGCGCAGAAGAAACAATATCTCCCTAAGTTGGCGGCAGGAGATTTAACACCGTGTTTCGCTGTTTCCGAATCTGGTGCAGGTGCGCATCCGAAATATTTGAAGACGGAAGCGGTTCGAAATGGTGACCATTACGTTATTAATGGAGAGAAAGCATATCTTACTAATGGTCCAATTTCTGATTTGATTTTGTTGCTTGCGATCACTGAAATCGACCAAGGCAAAAAAAAATACTCAGCCTTTCTTGTCCCCCGAAAAACTCCTGGCGTCAAAGAAACCGCCGGTGTGAAAATTGATTTCCTGAGGCCTTCCTGCCATTGCAGTATGCAGTTTACTAACGTGTGTGTGCCGGTGGAGGCTTTGCTTGGCACGGAGGGGGATGCATTCGAAAAGTTCTCTTTGCCAATGCGAAAGGTTGAGGATGCAATATCTGGGGCCAATAAAGCGGGTGCATACCGTTTTCAGATCAAGCAGCTGGGTCAGGAAGCAGCCCATTGTAATTTGGATAAAGAGGATATGGCCGAACTTGGGAGTCTTGCCGCCGCAAGTGATGGTTTATCTGTGCTCTCCTATCGGGCTGTGGAATTACTTGATATCGATCCAATTGAGAATGCTGAAGCAGTGGAAGCGGCAACGACGGCAGCGCGTGATTGGATCAAGAGCTTGCAGCAGCGGGTTGAGGTGTTTATCGGGCGTATGGGTATCACGCCATCGCCAAAACTCGCCGCTCTTACACGCGATATCAACAAAACGACGAGTATTGCGGGAGGCGCTCACGCTATTCGCGCGGAACGCCGGGCGCGAGATCTAATAAAATAAGGAATGGACCAGTCAAAATGAATGATTCCGCTACTCTCACTGCCATTAGTGAGAAATTGTCCTCAGTCGATGCTATAATCGAAGGACTGTCGACGGTTGGCTATATCGCCTCGCGGCGGATCGCAACGGCGGTCTTCGTAGCTCAGAACTTGAATAAACCGATCTTAGTGGAGGGTTCCGCCGGTGTCGGGAAAACCGAATTGGCATTGTCAACCGCGAACTGGCTCGGTCTGCCGTTGATCCGAATGCAGTGCTATGAAGGCTTGGATGAGGCGAAGGCCCTCTATGAGTGGAAGTACGGCAAACAACTTCTCTACACGCAGATCCTAAAAGATAAGGTTGGCGATGTGCTAGAAGGCACTGAGGGTATGGATCAGGCCATGGAGCGTCTACGGGGCTTTGGTGACCTTTTCTTTTCTGAAGAATTCTTGGAGCCACGGCCACTCTTGAAAGCCCTGCGGGAAGACCAGGGAGCGGTTCTTTTAATTGATGAAATCGATAAGTCGGATGAGGAATTTGAAGCTTTTCTCCTAGAAGTGCTCTCTGCATTTCAAGTGTCGATACCCGAAATTGGAACGATAGTCGCCAAGACGCCGCCTTTGGTCTTCTTGACGTCAAATAATATGCGCGAGATGGGGGATGCCCTGAAGCGACGTTGCTTGCATCTTTATATACCGTTGCCTGATGAGAAGCTGGAACGCGAGATTGTTGCCTCTCGAGTGCCTGGAATTGAGGAAAGGCTTACAAAGCAGTTGGTAAAATTCGTCCAAAGCCTCCGTGAGGAAGATTTAAAAAAGCTGCCCTCAATTTCTGAGACAATCGATTGGGCGCGCGTAATCTTATTAATGCATGCGAATTCTTTGGATAGCGATTTAGTGCGGGATACGCTCAACGTGCTACTAAAATTTGAGCAGGATATAACGTCTGTCGAACGTCGCATTCCGACGATGGTTCGAAAGTCAGCAGAGTAAGAGCGAGAAGTGCAGGAAACACTCGAAGATTTCTTTCGTGCGTTGCGCGCTGCCGATATTCCAGTTTCGCCAGCGGAAGCAATCGACGCTCATCGTGCTGTCGATACCGTTGGGTATAGCGACCGTATGCTTCTGAAAGACACTTTGTGCATCGCACTAGCGAAATCATCAGATGAGAGCCGGCGGTTTGACGATTGTTTTGATATGTTTTTCGCACGGGAAGAATTTAAGTCTGACCATCAACAAAAGATTGATTGTAACTCCAAGATAGAGCATAGCCCGTCGGCGTTGCCGGAAGGATTGCCGGAAAATTTACAAAACTCTGAACTGTTGCAATTGTTAGCGGATGGAGATCGGGAAGCATTGGCGCAGCGTATGGAGCAGGCAGCGCGCGAGTCCGGCGCGATGAATATCCGTTATGTTACACAACGCGGGTTAATGGTACGTCGTATCTTGGATCGGATGGGATTACGGGAGTTAGAAGCGGCGATCCGCGCTCTAAAACAGAATGACGAAAATACAGTCGATGTCGACGCGGCGGAAGAGTTGGCAGGAATGCGCCAAAACCTTTTTCAAGAAGCACGCCAATATCTAGACCGTCTTTACGAATTATATGCCCGGCCGTACGGCGAACAACTTCGCGAGGAATTCTTAGCCGAAACCGCGCTCTCGGCTGTTGAGCAGCGCGACTTTGATCGTATGCAAAAGCTTGTCCGCAAAATGGCAAAGAAACTGGCTACGCGATACAACCGTCGGCGCAAGCGCACACGGCGTGGCGTTCTTGACGTGCGTCGCACGCTGCGACAGAACATGGCGCATGATGGCATCCCATTTGACACGGTTTGGAAGCAAACGAAGATTGAGCGTCCGCGCATCGTCGTTATCTGCGATGTCTCTCGATCTGTTGCGGCAGCCGCCCGTTTTTTGCTGTTGTTCCTTTATTCGCTCAATGAGGTAATCGCAACTCTGAGGGCATATGCTTTCTCGGACCACCTGACAGAGATCAGCGAAATTATTGAGGAAAAAGAGGTCGAAGTCGCGATCCCAGAAATTCTTGATAAGATTGGTTTTCGACCGACCGATTATGGACAGTCCTTTGCCGATTTCGAAGAAGACTTTGGTGACGTGATCGATCGTAAAACGACGATAATCATCCTTGGTGATGGCCGGTCCAATCATAACGATCCTCGTGTGGATTTGATGCGATGGATGCACGACCGCGCAAAATCTGTAATTTGGTTAAACCCTGAGCCTGAGACATTTTGGG
>PBOZ01000076.1 GCA_002724555.1 Rickettsiales bacterium | reverse complement strand
CCCGGGTAACTACTCTGTGGCCATGGTTCGTGACGACGCCGCCAAGACCACGACCTACGAGGCATTGTTCGCCCCGGATTCGTTTGGTTTCGAGCAGTTCGAGATCGGGCAGCAGTTCGGTTTCGGTGTCTGTGTGAATGACGGTGACAAAGACACACCTGGCCAGAAGGGCTGGAGTGGTTGGGGGCCGCACATGATTGTGTTTGGCAAGACTGCCCCGGACGCAGCGTTAGTTACTTTGACCGGCTTGGAAGTGCTAGATTCGTTTTCTGAAGACTTCAACGGTGAAGAGATTAACGAGCTGATTTCGCTCGACGGCACTGCGGCTCATTCCGATGATGAGCTGAAGATTACAGAGGCTGCGAATTCGCAAAACGGAGGTATGTTGCTGGAAGATTTCACTGAAGGCACCCCGTTTAGTAACTTCGAGATGAATTTCCGCTTGTTCATGGGCAACGGCACAGCCCGCCCGGCAGACGGATTCAGCATCAGCATTGACAATGATCTTCCGACCTTGGCCAGCCCGGCTGAGGAAGGTGCTGGTAGCGGCATGAAGATTTGTTTCGATGCATGGGATTCCGGTGGAGGCGATTTGGCTCCGCAGATTGAGGTGTTCTATGGCGGCGAATCACAGGCAATGCAGAGTTTTACTGGTACGACTGACGTGCCAGAAGAAGATCGGTTCGCTGATGAAGACGGTAACTTAATTACATTGTGGGACGACAACGAGTGGGCTGATGTGAAGATCAGCGTGATCGGAGGTCTACTTACTTTGGAGTTTCGTGGTTACACCATTTTCGACAGCAAGATAATCTCTTCGGGTGTGTTTGAAGCTCCTTCGTGGTTGTTTGCTGCTCGTACGGGTGGTGCAAACCAGGCGCACTACATTGATGACCTGAATATCACCGTTTTCTCTTCAGGTGGCCCGCTTGTTACTGGTTTTAACGGTGGTCCGGGTGGTTTTAGCGTCGCCATCACAGATGCGGAAGAGAATGGAGTTGATCTCGATAGTGTTGAGGTCAAATTTAATGGTGAGGCAGTGGATGCCGCTAAGTCAAAGACAGACGGCGTGACCTCCATTGATTATCAATTGGATACACCGCTTGCAGCTGGCAGTAAGCATATTGCTGAGGTAACCTATTCCGATGAGAAAGGCAATTTGAAGACTCTTCCATTGAGTTTTACAGTTGCTAATTACACACTGATTCCTGGTGGTCTCAAGGTTTCAAGCGATGCTAAGGGTGAGTCTGGATTTCTAGTAAATATGACCCAGATTTCCACTGGACAGTCTGGTGTGGGTAACCTTCATGGTAACCAGATCGCTAGTGCTGAAAGGCAACTTCGAGGCGAGTATATTGATGCTGAAACAGGAGAGGTGTACCTGAACGAGGCCGATCCGGATGCATTCGAGGGTTGGAGTTTCTATCCTGTTATTGTCGAAGTGGTTAATCAGAACCAGGACGCACCTGGTGAGCAAGGAAACTTCCGAGACAGTAATGGTTATACTGATGAAGAACTGCCAGGCATCCCCGGATGGGACGGTTCTACTGATGGTATTGCAGGTGAGTACGTTACCATTCTGGATTTGCCTAAGGGTTCCCACAAGTTGGGTGTAAATTCTGATGATGGTTTTCATGCATCTTTTGTGACCAACTTTGGTGACATTCAACCTCTTGAGGTCGGTAAATTCAATGGTGGTCGTGGAGCTAGTGATTCCATATTTGAGTTTTATGTTGCTGAGGCGGGTTTGTATCCGTTCCGAGTCCTCTGGTTTGAAGGAGGCGGCGGTGCAAACATCGAAATCTTCTCATTTGTTGATGGTGCAAAAGTACTGATCAACGATTCTGAAGTTGAAGGCTCGATTAAGGCCTACACCCCTAATGGCGCGACTGTTGAAGAATCTGTTACGGAAAGAGACTCGACGACAGGTCGTGCTTATCTTGCAGAGTTAAATCCCTCTGGTTTTTCAACCGTTCCGGATGCATCTGTAGTAATTGTAAATGGTGATGAGACGACACTGGATGAAGGATCTGTAAAGGTCACTTTAAATGGGGAAGTTGTAAGTCATTCAATTAAGAAGGATGGAGACAAGCGGATTATTTCGTTTGATGTTGTAAACGGCAAACACACCGCAATGGTTGAGTTTGCTGAGTCTAATGGCAACAAGCGTTCTGCAGAGTGGAACTTCATGCTGATGGATCCGATTAAGGCAGGCGACTTAAACCTTCTAGCTCACTGGAGTTTTGATGAAGATGCTGATGCGACAACTGTTACTGACGCAGTGTCTGGCCTCTCAGGCGAATTACGTCGTGGAGCCAAGATCACTACTGATTCACTTCGCGGTCATGCCTTGGACACTACTGCGGCCCGTAATGCCTATGTCCGTGTGGATGATGGTGAGTTCATTAACTTGGCGGGTTCTATCGATCAGGTGACATTTGCTTTCTGGCAAAAGACACAGGTTCGTCAAAACGATTCGAGCTTCTGGGCATGGTCAGCATCGTCTGGCTCTGGCAATCGTGGTGCGCAAGCTCACACACCTTGGAGTAATGGTAATATTTACTGGGATACTTCTGGATGTTGTGGCGGTGGTGATACACGTATTCAAAAGGCCTACAGCCAAAACGCTGCAGACTGGAATAAGTGGAATCACTTTGCGTTCGTGAAGTTGGAAGATACAAAGCAGATCTGGATTAATGGTGAGTTGTTCCACGAAGGTGAGAACACATCTCCGTTAAAGACAGACTTTGATTTCATCAACATTATGGGTGACCAGAACGGAAATAACAGTCCTACTGCCCAGATGGATGACTTCGTTGTGTTTGGTTCAGCGCTTGACGCCGAACAGCTAGCTGACTTGATGACTGGTAAATTGCTGGGAGCCAAGGAAGTTTCAGACTTGATTGCTACACAGCCGGTTGATGTTTCCGCTGAAGCGAATCAATCTGCTGAGATCAGTCTAGAATTGGCAAACGCAGCTGGGTCCTCGGTCATATGGAAGAAGGACGGAGTTCAGATCGGTAGTGGTGCTACAATTAGCTACGGACCGCTGACATCTGATGATGGAGGCAAGATTCAGGCGACTGTTCTTTCTGCGGGAGGTTACCAGATGAGTGCAGAAATCACATTGACGGTGACACCTGATGTTACTGGACCAGGGTTGGTTAGTGCTCAAGGTAGTCGTACAATGAACCAGATGAGTCTGACCTTCAATGAGACTATGGGTGATACCTCAGCGAGCAAGTTCAGCATTGCAGGTTTGAGCGTTGAAGATGCTGAGTTGGTCTCAGATCGTAAAATTGTTCTGACTACAGGCGATCAGACACCTGGCAAGGTTTACACAGTAAGCTTGAAGGGAGTTGAGGACGCAGCTGGAAATGCAGTCAACACAGATACTGAGGTGCAGGCGTTCGTCGAAGCCACAGGATTCCTTTGGTGGGATACTTGGACAGGAATCGGTGGAGCTCATCCGATGGAGAATCTGACAGATAATGAAAATTATCCTGATAATCCAACAGCGTCTCAGTTATTGCCATTCCTTAACACCCGTTATGCAACTGGCTTCCAGGGCAATGGAAATAACAACTACGGCGCACGAGCCAGTGGTTGGTTAGTGGCGCCAGAGACTGGTGAATACCGTATCTTCCTGCGTTCAGATGACCATGGAGCGGTGTGGATCAGCACGGATGAGGATCCTGAGAATGTTGAGTTAATCGCCGAGGAAACCGGTTGCTGTAAAGGCTTCCAGGTTAACGATGGCGGATTATCCGGTATCGTGGAACTTGAGAAAGGTGAAAGATACTACTTCGAAGCCTTGCTTAAGGAAGGTGGCGGTGGAGACTGGATGATGGTCCAGTGGCGTCGTCCTTCAGAAATTGATGAGGATGCTGATGATGGAGAAGGTGCATTCGGACAGGCTCCATGGAATGATGGTGGTATTGACGGTCGTCATTTTGTGAACTTCATTCCGCCAAATGCAGGTGGTTATGGTTCTGGCGAGTATGTCATGAATGGATCCGTCAAGACCATTGAGGAATCTACCGTATATTCCGAGGGCATCGCGCCTGGTTCAGGCGAAGGTCTGACGGTTCGTGAGTTCCGCGGCATTGGTGGAGGTCGTTTGGCTGATAATCTGTTTGCGAATGCAAAATGGCCTAATAATCCGGATTGGATTGGTCATGCAGATTATTTTGAATGGCCACAGAGTGGTGATATAAATGAGCCACCTGCAGGTAATGTTCAGGATAACTATGCCACTCACGTTCTTGGATATGTGACTCCGCCATCTACAGGGGATTATCAGTTCTTTGTTGCAGCAGATGATACAACTGCGCTGTTCCTCTCGACTGACGAAGATCCAGCCAACAAGGTTCGAATTGCATTCGAGCCACAGTGGAATGGTGTTCGCAACTTCGGTGAAGCAGGTCGTCGCTATCCAATCAACTCTGATGGATTGATGGTGAATGGATCTGACCCGATTAAGTTAACCAAGGGCAAACACTACTTCATCGAATCGATAACGAAGGAAGGTGGCGGTGGTGATAATCTTGCTGTTACTTGGATTGAGGCTGGTGATGATCTGCCCGCAAATGGTGCATTGCCGATCGGTGGTGAGTATCTGTCACCTTGGCTGACTCCGGCAGTTGACGATACACCGCCGACGTTGAGCGTGGTACGCAACGCCGATGGTACTGTAACCATGACCTTTGAGGGGACATTGCAGACTGCGCCGACAGTGAATGGTCCGTGGACGGACGTGAACGCGGCGAGTCCTCTGACGGTGCCGGCTGATCAAGCCGCCGCTTTCGGAAGAGCTAAAAAGTAATTTGGTGAGTTTACCAAACTGAGAACACACTTCAGAGGCCGGGCCTAGTGCCCGGCCTCTTTTTTTGTGCCCAAGTGGAGTTGACGACCCAGCGAGTCCGCTTGGCTTGTTTTGAGATAAAATTACCACAGAGACACCGAGCCGACAGAAACATACCGAAGTTGTCTTTACCCTTGAGTCTCTGAGTTCATCTTCGTGACCTTCGTGGGTTACTCCAAACCATGGCCTCGCAGGCTCGGCCCTCCATTGAACTACAACAGTAGACCGCTTGGCCAAGCGCAAGGTAGGGACGGCTGTCCCAGCCGTCCTCGGGCGAGACACAAGTGTCACGGATTTTCACAAATCTAAAACCACAGAGTCAACTGAGCCATGCTGAAAATTTCTCAAACCTTGATTCTCAACGGTCAGCTTCGTGTTTTTCGTGCTCTTCGTTGGTTACACCAAACCAACGGCCTCGCGGGCTCGGCCCTCCATCGAACTGCAACAGTAGCCCGCTTGGCCAAGCGCAAGGTAGAGACGGCTGTCCCAGCCGTCCTCGGTCGAGAATGAAGTTACAGGGTTGCCTTGGCCAAGCGGGGTGGATAGCTTGGCTGCACTGACTCGTTGCACATGAAAAAAATCATTGTTCCTATTTTGTTGT
>PBOZ01000075.1 GCA_002724555.1 Rickettsiales bacterium | reverse complement strand
CGGTCGAAACATAGGAAAAGTCATCCAAAACATTCGCCGCCGCTAAGGCAGCCACTGTATCGCCGCCGCCCGCAACAGAGCGCAACTTACCTTCAACAGTCAGTTTGGCTGCAGCACGCGCAATTGTATTTGTACCCCTATCAAAAGGTCGGATTTCAAAGGCACCCAGCGGGCCATTCCATAGCACCGTTTTGCAGTCTTTCAGACTATCAGCCAGCGAACGCGCCGTGGCCTCACCCACGTCTAAGACCATAGTGTTCACTCGAATTGCAGCAATCGGCACTGTTTCACACGGTGCGCCGGCCTCAAACTTCTCTGATATAACAACGTCCGATGGCAGTACTACTTCACAGCCAGCTGCATCAGCACTTGCAATAACCGCACGCGCCGTATCCGCCATATCATTTTCGCAAAGGGAAGCGCCAACATTGGTGCCAAGGGCGTAAAGAAAAGTATTTGCCATAGCTCCGCCAATTACTAATCGTTGCACCTTAGCCACGAGATTGCTTAATACGTCGAGCTTTGTAGAGACTTTAGCGCCACCCACCACGGCCATGACCGGCCGATCGGGATCACCAAGCGCGACTTCCAGGGCCTCCAGTTCTGCCTGCATTGAACGTCCAGCTGCCGATGGCAACAACCGCGCAATACCCTCTGTGGAAGCATGGGCCCTGTGTGCCGCCGAGAACGCATCATTGACGAATGCATCTCCAAGTGAGGCCAAAGCCGCGATAAACGCCGCGTCATTTGCCTCTTCACCTGCTTGAAAGCGGAGATTCTCAAGTAGAGCGATACCGCCTTCCGGTAATACCTCGATCATCCTATCCGTTTCATCACCAATACACTCATCGACAAACACAACATCTCGCCCGCCAAGTGCCACTTTAAGAGGTTGTACAAGCGGTTTGAGCGACATCTCAGGAATAACCCGGCCCTTTGGGCGGGCAAAATGCGACATAACAATAACTTTACAACCACGATCTGCCAGTTCAATAATTGTTGGAACCAGGCGTTCAATCCGGGTAGAATCTGTCACTAATCCATCTCGCATCGGGACGTTAAGATCACCCCGAACAAGAACACGTGTACCCGGCGCCTGCTCTTTTAGCGCTGGCAAGGTATCTAGCGTTTTAAAACGCGCCATAGTGTGATCAGCCTTTAATCAAGATCAACCAAGCTTGCCCATCTTAACCGCGGTATCGGACATTCGGTTGGAGAATCCCCACTCATTATCATACCACGAGGCCACTCGGCAGAGTTTTCCCTCAATGACCTGAGTCTGGGTTAGATCAAAAATTGAGCTCGCAGGATTATGATTAAAATCGGAGGACACCAAAGGCTCATCATTAGTTATCAGAATATTTTTGAACGCGGCGGTGCCTGCTGCCTTAACGATAGACTTATTGATCTCTTCCACAGACGTTTTCCGTTTTGCTGTAAAGTTGAGATCAACAATCGACACGTTAGCAGTCGGTACACGAATAGAGGTCCCATCGAGTTTCCCGTTAAGTTCTGGTAAAACCAGGCCAACCGCCTTGGCGGCGCCAGTTGAGGTAGGAATCATAGAATATGCCGCCGCCCGTGCGCGGCGCGGGTCGGGGTGCAAGGTGTCCTGCAAGCGCTGATCACCGGTATACGCATGGATAGTAGTCATATACCCCTGTTGAATACCAAAGGCCTTATGCAAAACAGCTGCAACCGGCGCGAGACAGTTAGTGGTGCAGGATGCATTAGAAACCACGGTGTGGCTCTTACGAAGCTTTTTATCATTTACACCACAAACAACTGTCAAATCTTCTCCCGTGGCGGGGGCCGAAATCAAAACCTTCTTTGCGCCTGCCGCTATATGGGCATCAGCGTGCTCACGTTTGGTAAAAATACCCGTGCATTCGAGGACGACATCAATCCCCAACTTACCCCAGGGGAGATTCGCCGGATCTCGTTCCGCATAGATCTTGATATTACCCTTACCGACATTAATGCCAGTCTTCGTAGTCTTCACCTTACCAGGAAAAGGCCCATGTATTGTGTCTCGCTGCAACAGCAATGCGTTAGCATCGATGCTACCAAGATCATTGATTGCTGCAAATTCAATGTCCTTGCGGCCACTTTCATAAGCAGCGCGCAAAACTAGCCGCCCAATACGGCCAAACCCGTTGATGGCTACTCTTACTGCCATAATTCCCTCCGTTTATTATGTTTCCTGTAACTGCTTTTTTGCTGCCGCTGCGACCGCTTCGGCGGTAATTCCAAAATGTTTAAATAAATCACTGGCTGGCGCCGATGCGCCAAAGCCCGACATACCTATAAAAGCGCCATCCGCTCCAATATACTTTTCCCAGCCAAAAGACACCGCCGCCTCTATAGCCACTTTGACTGTGTCCTCGCCGAGGACCGACGCGCGATACACCGCTGGCTGTGCATCAAATAACTCCCAGCACGGCATCGAGACAACATTTGCTGCAATTCCATCAATCGCTAAAAGTTCCTGTGCCTTTACTCCCACCGAAACTTCTGATCCAGTAGCCATTATCGTCACAGACGCATCACCTTCAGCTTTGGATATTATATACGCACCCTTAGCACATTTGTTTTCACTACTGCCATCTTCTCTTAAAGTCGGAATACCTTGGCGAGTGAGTGAGATCACTGATGGAGTGTTCTCAGTCGACACTGCAATTTCCCAACACTCCGCCACCTCAACGGCGTCGCCAGGGCGAAACACGTTTAGATTCGGAATTGACCTGAGGCTTGCTAGCGTTTCGACCGGCTGATGTGTTGGGCCGTCCTCACCGAGCCCAATTGAATCATGGGTTAACACCTGAATAACCCGCTGTCGCATGAGCGCCGACAATCTCAAAGCTGGGCGCATATAGTCCGCGAATACTAGGAACGTTCCGGCATAGGGTATAACCCCCCCGTGCTGCGCCATGCCGTTCATTGCTGCGGCCATAGCATGCTCACGGATACCGTAATGGATATAGCGACCACCGAAGTCATTCCGAGAGATGGCTGACATGTTGGATGTGCGGGTATTAACAGAGCCAGTTAGATCTGCAGACCCGCCTATTAACTCGGGTACAGCGCCAATCAGCTTCTCGAGCACAGCTCCGGATGAAACCCGCGTTGCCTGACCCGGCGCATCAGCTGTAAATTCGACCTTAATTTCCTGAATAGCGCTTTCCCATCCAGCAGGCAGATCACCAGCCAGCGCTCGATTAAATTCATTACGAACTTTATCATCAAGACCGGACAGCCGAGATTCCCAAGACTGCCGAACTTCGGCTCCTTTGGTACCCGCTTCCCGCTATGCACTAATAATATCCCTCGGTATTTCAAAGGGGGCGTGTGACCAGCCAATAGCTTTCCGCGTCCCGGCAATCTCATCATCACCAAGCGGCGCACCGTGGGAACCAGAGGTGCCGGCTTTGGTTGGCGCGCCAAAGGCAATGGTTGTGCGGCAAGCAATTAATGACGGTTCTTTTTTCCCTTGAGCTGATTGGATTGCCGCCGAAACGGCATCGGGGTCATGCCCATCTACTGCGCTTATATCCCAGCCATAAGCTGCAAACCTTGCCAGTACGTCATCAGACCACGAAAGCGAAGTACTCCCATCAATTGAAATACCGTTATCGTCATACAAAACGATAAGACGTGAGAGGCCTAGATGGCCGGCGAATGACGCCGCTTCATGGCTTATCCCCTCCATCAAGTCACCGTCACCAGCAATCACATAAGTGTAATGGCTTACGACATCCTCGCCGAAACGGGCCGCCAGAATACGTTCCGCTATCGCCATGCCAACTGCTGTTGAAATACCTTGGCCCAACGGTCCAGTTGTCGTTTCAATACCCGCTGCATGACCAAATTCCGGATGCCCTGCGGTCTTGCTACCGAGTTTTCTGAAGTTTTTGATTTCCTCAATATCGATTTCGGGATAGCCGGTCAGGTAAAGCAGCGCATATAGCAGCATTGATCCATGGCCAGCCGACAATACGAATCGATCGCGGTCAGCCCAGTTAGGTGCCGAAGCATCAAATTTTAAAAAGCGAGTAAATAGAACTGTAGCGACATCTGCCATACCCATGGGCATACCAGGATGGCCAGAGTTTGCCGCCTGAACAGCATCCATCGCGAGAGCGCGAATAGCGTTGGCTAGGTCCTTGTGTTCGATTTTCACGTGTTTTCCGGATGTTAAGTTTATGGGAATATTTTGCAGTTGATTAATAATTATACCGTTAGGAGTTTAGTTATAAAATTAATGTTACAAACCTACAGCGAATCGGCCGCAGGGTGGAGTCGCTGCGACAAAAGAACGAGAAAAAAATTTTAAGTGCTCGTTCAATTCTCTTCCGTTAGTAAAGATACGCCCAACATTGCCCGGCGTTTAAGCCAGGGGCTCGGCCGATACCGCGGATCGCCGTAAAATTCCTGCATTGCATTCAAGACCTGCAGTATCCTGCGTGGACCGACTGAATCGCCCAAAGCAAGAGGCCCAATCGGATACCCAAGACCCAGCTTCACCGCCTTGTCTATATCTGATGGGTTTGCGATCCGCTGCTGCGCAATATCGCAGGCGATATTCACGACTGTTGAGACAACGCGTTGGTTAACAAAACCCGGGCTGTCACGAACTATAGTGACGGCGTGCCCGCCAACAGCCAACGCAGCGTGCACCATATCGCGGAGATCAGGGTCAGAAACTGGCGTACTCATTAGGGTGCGGCGACCGTCCAACCCAAACATTGTATCTACCCCGAATGAACGTTCCGCCTCTATGCTTTCAGCAACGGCTGCACTCGTAATATCCCAGCCAAGCGGAGAAAAAAGGCAAAGACTGCGTGTTGAGGGTTTCTTGCCATCATCAATTTCGACGATATCTGACAAAGCTGATGTCAGGATTTCATATCCGTCTGGCTCAGCCTTGCTTACCCAAATAGCCTCCGGCAAAATATTGGGAGTTTCCTCAACCGGCGGAATTACTTTCTTGTTATCCTGATACGTATAAAACCCCCGCCCTGTCTTTCGGCCATGCAAGCCAGCGGCCGCGCGTTGGCGCGTCAAAGGATGCGGCCGGAAGCGGGGTTCCTCATAAAACTGCTGGTAGATTGACTCCATTACCGGATGAGATACATCGAGCCCGGTTGTATCCATCAACTCAAATGGCCCCATTCGGAATTTTGGACCGCCTTCACGCAACAGGTCATCGACCCCCTTAAAATCTGTAATACCTTCAGATACAACTCGAACACCTTCGGTATTCAGCCCGCGCCCCGCGTGATTGACCAGAAACCCCGGTGTATCCTTGGCCCTTACCGGTTCATGCCCGGCACGGCGAGCAACAGCATCTAATGTGGCTGTTGTCGTTGGTGTAGTTTCCAAACCACTTACGACTTCAACAACTTTCATTAGAGGTACTGGATTGAAAAAATGAAACCCAGCAAACCGACCCGGATATTTTAACACAGCAGCGATTGCCGCGACGGATAGCGAAGATGTGTTTGTCGCTAAAATACAGCCCTCCGCAACAACTTCCTCGAGACCCAAAAAGACCTTACGCTTGATATCAAGGTCCTCACTTACTGCCTCAATGACGAGATCAGAGTTTCTTAAGTCAGAAAGTTGGTTTGCCACTGAAAGTCGCGCGACTGAAGCCTTTGCTTCTTCATCAGTAATCGTACCTTTCTCTCCAGCACGAAAAATCATACGTTCCGCAAATTCTCGGCCAGCCTCGACCACATCGTCATTAGCATCAAATAATAAGACATGCATACCACCGGTTGCTATGATCTGAGCAATTCCCCGTCCCATCGCGCCGGCACCGAGAATGCCTACCGTAAACTCTGAACTATTTGGGTTTTTGGCCATACGCTCTGATACCTTATCCCTTCTCTATCGCTAAACTGCCAAGGCGACTTTGCATCTCAATAGCATCACTTAGAATATCATCAAATATTTTCTCGACGCTAACGATCTCGTTAGCAAAGGCACAGCTTTGGCCCATAGATAGCGTCCCCTGATCAAAGTCGCCGGAAACATAAGCTTCGCGCTGATTAGGGCCTTGAACTAGGGGTTTATATTGTTCAAAATCTGTAACACCCTGCTTTTCAAGCTCATTTACCGCCTTCGCCGTAGCGTTGTCTAGCACCCGCGAATTATCGTTAAAGGTTGACATGACAATACGAGTATCGCTTTCGACCGTTTCCGCAACTCGCAGTTTATATTTATCGTCAGCCCAAATCTCTTTTGCCACCGTCATCCGTGACCCAAGCAAAATTCCGTCCGTTCCAAGAGCCAATGCCGCCAAAAGCTGTCGCCCGGTGCCGACGCCACCGGCGAGAACGACCGGAATATCTAAACCGTCAGGAACTACAGCACCCTGAACAAGTCCACCAATCATATTCATGCCGGGGTGACCCCCGGCCTCTGCCCCGAGGATGGTAATCGCATCAACGCCAGCTTTAGCAGCACTCTGCGCATGACGGAGCGTTGTACATTTGTGGATAACTTTCATACCTGAATCTTTTATCCGAGGTAAAAACGCCTTTGGGCTGAACCCAGCAGTTTCAACAAACTCAACCTTTTCCTCGATTGCCACATCGAGAAATATACCAAGCTCTTCATTAGCCTCGGGCCGCGCCGAGACATAGATATTAACCCCAAAAGGCTTACCCTCCGTAATTTCACGGCATTTACGCAATTGTGCTCTATAGTCATTTAAAGTTGGAAAACTCCGAGGCGTAATAAAACCCATACCGCCTGCATTAACTACCGCACCGACATAGTTAGCATCCGCTAGCCACATTAACCCTCCGCACAAGATCGGGTGGTCTATACCAAAGAGCTCTGTAATTCGGGTTTTAAAAACGGGCGGGGTCATTGACTTTGCGGCGCAACCAATTCGAACTTTGTCCCATAGCGCAAAATACCTTCTTGATCGTATAGGCGGCGAATAATTGCCACAACTTTCGTACCGATGCATAGCTGCTCAGGGTCGGCGTCGGCTAGCCGAACCATCACTCTTGGACCTTCCTTTAGTTCTACCACTCCACACACGACATCGCCGGTCATGATTTGCTCGTCATCAAATTCCGAGGGAGCACCATTTCCTGCGACAACGCTATAGGTATAAAGCGTACCCTCCCCGGAGAGTGGAGTATCATCAAAGCGGTCTGCACCACAGTTAGTGCAAACTGGACGTTGGGGAAAAGCCAAGTGGCCGCAAGATTGACAATTCCCGGCGATAAGGCGCATCCGTTCATCTATGTTGGCGCCAAACATCGGCAAAGAAATGTAAGATGTCATCCGGCACCTCCAAAACGACTGGACAGCATCCGCCGATGTTTGAGATAGGTGATATAGTCGACTACTTTACCACTAGCCACGAGGTCTCTAACCTTCAACCCTTTGCGGCGACTTTTGGTTAAATTTTTGCCAGCTGTTAGTAATGCTGCGGTTGCGCCAGACCCTATCCCTGCACATAAAATCTTTTCCCCATCGCGCGCCACATCAAGTGCCGCCGCCAGGGCGAATGGCGCCGAGGCGGAACCAGCATCGCCAACCATGCTCCACAAAGCGTCTATCTCGGCCTGCGGAAGGTTTAGGGCTTTCCCTACGCCACGCATCAATCCAGCATCAGCTCCCACGGCCAAGTGTTTTACGTCACCAAAATGTGACAACGACATCTTTACTCCTAAAGCTTTTGCGCTCGCCAAATTATCGCGTGTCCTCAACTCAAGATCAGATAGAGTATCTTCTCCATGACGCCGGAACCGTGAGCCAAAAGTCTCGCGGGTGACACTAAAACTATTTTCGAAAGTAGCTGCACCTCCATCCGGCCCAACCACAAAGGCCGCGGCGGCAGCACCTAGTGCGTGTTCAACGTTCGAATCAGCTGGGCCGCAGGGCGCATCTGCGGCGACAGCGAGACCGTAACGACCCTTACCCGCCATACAATATTCAATTGCCGAAACCAGAGCATGAACGCCCGCCTGCGGCGAGCCAGTGATTTCTGTGACCCTCATCGCTGAATTTTCAAATAGCGCTGTTGGCAAAGTTGCAGCAGATGGCTTCTCTTCAAAGGGCGGGGTGGTTACACCGAAGAAAAGAGCGCCAATTTCGACGCTAGTTTTCAGCCTACGGAGTGCCTCGCGAGCAGCCCCTATACCCAATGTCACAGGATCCTCGTCATAGGCGCAAAATGCTTTTTGCTTGAGTCCTCTTGCCGCACAAGACCCCCAGGCCTCTACATAAGCACTTGCCGGAAGGCGCAGGGTCGGTAGGGCAACACCATAACTTTCAATGCCGATCATTCTATTACTCCGGCGCCTTCAGGACGTGGACGGCAACCGCTGCCCCAGATCCACCGACATTTTGGGTTAGTCCGTAACGGATGTTCTTAAGCTGGCGTTCCGCAGTATCAGCTCGACCACGAAGCTGATTTACAATCTCGTAAATCTGCCCAGTTCCCGTTGAACCAATCGGATGCCCTTTAGCGATCAAGCCGCCAGAATTGTTAACTGGTCGTTTTCCATCACGAGCCGTGGCGCCACTTTGCATATATTTCCCTGCTTCGCCTATTTCGCAGAAACCTAAGTCCTCGTAAGCGAGAAGTTCCGCTATTGCAAAACAATCGTGTACTTCAGCACAATCGATATCGTCCGGCGTAATTCCGGCCATGCTGTAAGCCTGTTTGGCGGCGCGCTTTGTGCCTTCAAGCGTTGTCATCGAGGGCCGGTCATGGATAGCAACATAATCACTAGCTCCGCCAGACCCAACCACCAGCACCGGCTGATCCGTGAAACTACT
>PBOZ01000074.1 GCA_002724555.1 Rickettsiales bacterium | reverse complement strand
GCCATTGGTGGTCTTCAACAAGAGGCCATCTGGCGTCTCTTTTGCCTTCGTAATCGTTACACCAAAATGAAAAAATGCATTATCATGCTGGCTAACCCGGAGGGTCGACCCGCGCGGTGCCGGTGTCTGCAAGACATTGTTGTAATGTAGATACCGCCAACGCCATTCGTCTGAGAGCACAGGAAAGCCGGCGACCAACCCAGGCGAGCCAATTCCCATCATCTTATTAATTTGTGGCATCTTCTCACGGCGCGCTAGCAGTCTTACCTCCGATGCTCCGGCCTCGAGTGCCTCGGCGGCGTTCTCAACGGCGGAGGCGCCTGCGCCAATCAACACAACGCGCTTGCCGCGCATCGCCAGAAAATCAATGGCCTCCGACGAGTGTGCCCACCGATCGCGTGGCACCATCTCGATAAAATCGGGCAAGACCGGCGCGCCAAGGCCTTCACGTCCAGTGGCTAAGACGACACGACGCGCCCAAACTTCACGATCGTCAATCCCAGGCCCGGATAGGGTGAGACGCAATAAATCTCCATCAGGAAATACACTTTCGACTGCCACCTTGTTCTCAACCGGTAACGAGAGCGTCTTGCGGTACCAAATGAGGTAATCCATCCAGATAGTCCGCGGGATTTTATCCAGACAGGCCCAGGCCGCCTCGCCGAATAAGGCCGTGTACCAGCCCCGAAAGGTCAGCGAGGGGAGACCAGAGGCAGGCCCCAGCAGCTGTTTCGGAGAGCGCAACGTTTCCATTCGGGCATAAGTGGCCCAGGGTCCTTCGTAATTCTTTTCTGCACGGTCAAAAATGCGCAAGTTACTGATACCGACACGAAGCAGGGCGAAACACGCGGTTAGTCCACCCATGCCACCGCCAATTATAACGACATCAAGTGCGTCGCTACCATCAGGTTTCTTTGTTGGTGGGATCCAGTTCTTCGGCGGATAGTTCAGTGTGGACAGGTCATCTTGAACGCGTTGATCAAGCGCCGCCAAACTATCTAGATCTGGGCTTTCATAACTAGCTCGCATCGTCTTCGTTTCGGTAGTTCCTTGCCTGCCAGCATCTGGCATTAGACCATTGCCGGCAGGGTGGTACAGTAGTGGATTGCCCCAAGATCAGCAAAGCGACTACCAATCCTTCGAAAACCCCTTGAAGACAGTTGGTATTCGCGCCACATCCTGTAGTACTTCTCCTGGAATGGACGGCCGGATGTCCTGTGATGTGCTTGCATAAATCGCATCTGCAGCACCACCAAAACGAACCTCAATTGCCTTCTGCAACTGATCATAGCGCGCTATTGCAGCAAAGTCGTGCAGCACATCGTCCGGGATCTCCGAAGCGATCTGATCCCACTTCCCCTCTTTTGTCATTTTGTTGAGCTTGCGGCCAAGGTCGCCGTGCCCGTGATGTTCGAAGACAGGCCAGTAGCTGGGTGTTGATCCATAGAATGCAATCCGATACCGGACCCATTCGGCTATCTTTTCGACTTCTTGATCGGTTGCCCCAGTAGCAACGAAGCCACCCCCGGTAATTTCAAAACTTTCGCGCGTCCGGCCAGTCCTTGCCATACCTTCCTCAATCCGCTTCATCACCACTTCTTCGAGATAAGAACGTGTGCAAAATGGATGCAGCCGCACACCATCGCACGCCTCACCCGATAGCCGCAAAGAATGGTCCCCGACAGCCGCAATGGTGATTGGCACCGGCACCTGCCCTGTCGACGGCGGGACAAAATTTGGGATCATCAGCGTGAACGTGTAGTGTTCACCTCGAAAATCGAGCTTTTCTCCAGTTTCCCAGCAACGCCAGATCGCTCTCAGCGCATTCACGTATTCACGCAATCGCGGAACAGGAGGTGACCATGGCACTGAAAACCGTTTTTCGTTATGTGGCCGTATTTGCGGCCCAAGTCCAAGGACAAAACGTCCATTGCTCGCAACCTGCAAGTCCCAACAGGCATTCGCAACCACCATCGGGCTTCTCGGAAAAGCAATGGCGATGGCCGTCCCCAACATGATCTTCTCCGTCGAAATGGCCGAAACACCGAGTGATAGAAATGGATCGTGTCGGTTTTCCATCGTACAGACCATATGGAAGCCAGCATCCTCAGCCGCTTTGGCGGCGGCTGGCACTGCATTCAAATCGTTTTGCGGCAGAGTTTGCAGGACTTTCATTCGATATCTCCTTATCAGGGATATCAACCTAATTAGGCCCTATTGCCTTCCGACCCAGCTTTCGTACTTTGTTTATTTACTAATAGGACGCCTTGTTAAGAGGATTTAAGTATATCGGCGGACGGCACGAGATCACTTGCAGCTGTCGAAGTACTCGATTTCACTCAATTTAGAGTGAAACCAGTGCTACTGCTCGGGTAACATAATGAGGCTGTACTGAACGACTGGCGTGTAATTAACGATGACGAAATCGCAGACTAAAAAACAGACGACGTGTTATAGAGTTCAATCTCAGAATAAGGGTATGCAAGAATGACCCTTAAAATCACACCACTCTCAGGCTCCATAGGTGCAGAAATCATTGGCATTAATCTAAGCCAATTGAGCAATAACGATTTCGACGCCATTTATCGAGCGTTTCTCGAGCACGCAGTTTTATGCTTCCGCGGGCAAGACCTAACGCCTAACGAACAGATTGCCTTCGCACGCCGGTGGGGTGAAATTCACGACCATCCCTATCTCAACGGCTTACCAGGTTATCCAGAGATAATCGAAATTGTCAAAGAAGCCGGCGAACGAAATCGGTTTGGTGACTATTGGCACACGGATCAAATTTTCACGCCGGAACCGGCAATGGCGACCATGCTATATGCCAAAGAAGTTCCTCCAATTGGCGGTGATACAATGTTTGCGAGCCTAACCAAGGCATATGACGCTTTGTCTCATGGCATGAAGGCTATGGCCAGTCAGTTAAAGACCTTCAACCAGTATGATAAGCAATCACAGCGCTCCAAACGAATGGCTGAAAAGATTCCTGATCAAGACAAACCAGCCGACCCAGCAACCCACCCACTCGTTCGCATTCATCCAGAGACAAAAAAGCCGGCACTCTACATCAACGGCATGCCAACAACGACACATTTTGTGGACATGACAAAAGAAGAAAGCCAGCCCCTAATTCAACACTTATTGAAGCACGCAACGCGACCCGAATTCACCTGCCGCATTAGATGGGAGCCGGGTACGCTCGGCATGTGGGACAATCGTTGCCTCCTCCACATGGCTTTGGATGACTACCCTGATTATCGCCGGGTTATGCATCGAATTACGATCAAGGGTGACGCGACGATCGGCATTCACGATTTTGTAGCTGCTGAATGACCCTCGAAGCTATTCCATTATCCGGTGCGATGGGAGCCGAAGTGAAGGGCGTCGACCTTCGCAAGGTCGGCGACAAAACCTTTGCTGAAATCCACAAATTCTTGCTCGACTATGGGATGATTTTTTTTCGCGGCCAGGAGATCACTCCGTCGCAGCAACTTGCTTTTGCGAAACGCTGGGGAGAACCGCATTTTCATCCTTATATGCCCGGACTGCCAGAACAGCCCGAAATCATCGAAATTATAAAAAATCCAGACGATACGAATACTTTCGGTGGCCAATGGCATACGGACCAAATGTTTACGCCGACACCGGCTATGGGCACGATGCTTTATGCCAAGGAAGTGCCGGAAGCTGGTGGCGATACGCTGTTCGGTAATCTTTATCTTGCCTACGACACACTTTCAGACGGTATGAAAGAGGCTATAAAAGACCTCTATACTTTTAATCTTTATGACAAGAGAAAAGGCCGCTCTTCGACTATGAAGGGCAAGCTGAAGGAACCTGACAATCCAGCTGAGCCCGCTGAGCATCCACTTGTACGTCCCCATAGCGAGACTGGCAGGCCTGTTCTCTACATCTCCTACGACCGGATTACCCGACATATCGTAGACTGGACACCCTTAGAAAGTCGCCCACTGCTCGACTATCTGCGAGCTCACGCAACGAGACCAGAATTCACCTGCCGACTTCGATGGGAACCCGGCACGTTGGCATTTTGGGACAATCGTTGCGTCCAGCACATGGCCCTGAACGACTATCACGGGCATCGACGGGTCATGCACCGCATAACAATTCGCGGAGAACGAACCACATGACAATTGAGTTGCCTCGCACTCCGTCCTTCCAACTAGATGGCAAGCGAGCACTTATAACTGGCGGTGGACGTGGGATTGGCCTTGCCGCCGCCGCTGCTTTAGCAGAAGCCAAAGCACATGTAACCATAGCCGCGCGGACAAAGACTGAGATTGAGGAAGCAGCGGATACTATTCTCAGCGAAGGCGGCAGCGCCGAAGCTATCGTCCTTGATATGCTTGATACGGCGGCGGTGAAAGACGCTGTCGCCGCGGCCAAACCCTTCGATATTCTCATCAACAATGCGGGGACGAACCGCCCAAAAACAATGGCGGATACCACGGAAGAAGATTTCGATGCGATCCTAGACCTAAATCTTCGTGCTGCCTATTTTGTGGCACAGGCCGTCACAGACAAAATGCTTGTCGCGAAAATACCGGGGTCTGTAATAAATATTTCTTCGCAGATGGGCCATGTCGGCGGGCCACTTCGAACAGTTTATTGCTCGTCAAAATGGGCGCTCGAGGGATTAACCAAGTCACTCGCCATGGAGCTCGGCCCGCACGGTATTCGCGTGAACAGCATTGCGCCAACCGTCATCGAGACGCCCCTCGCTAAGAAGATGCTGAAAGATTCTGAATTTCGCAATGCTGTGATCTCAAAAATCAAGCTGGGCCGGATTGGGGAGGTTGAAGATCTCATGGGTGCCATCGTCTTCCTAGCCTCCGACGCAGCACGCATGATTACTGGGGCGTCATTACTGATCGACGGCGGTTGGACGATTGGCTGAATCAAAGAGCTACCTAAGAGACTTGATCTAACTTTTATAGACAGGCCGCATGATTGCGGTTTTTCACAAAGAGAGTTCGAAAAGACGCTTTCTTTGGGTTCATGTCGACTATCTAAAAGGCGAATGTATTACAAAACAGCGGCCGAAGGTTCTCCCGGGCCTTTCCTTGCAGTATCAATATCCCCGTGAAATTATCTGGGCAAATTTACAAATAAAAATGGAGAGGGCTCACATATGGGCTTGCATGAGGTAAAAGCGCTGACCTTCGACACAGGCGGCACTGTCTTGGATTGGCATAGCGGTTTTAGCACGGCCATGGCAGATGTTGGGGCGAAATACGGGATCAAAAGGGATTGGGGTAAGCTCGCAAATGAGATGCGCCGAAAATCGCTTGCTCGGATATTACGACTTGGTGAGAATGAGCCTCCGACCTATAACTTCGATGCCGCGCACCAGATGGCTCTGGATGAAATCTGCGAGGAAAACCGCCTCCACAAATTTAATGAAGAAGATCGGAGGACGATTTGGTGGGATCGCGCGCACAACCTGCAGTGTTGGTCGGACTTCCCGGAAGTCTTGCCGCAATTGCGTAGCAAATTTATCTGCGCGTCGTTTACAATATTAAGCTTCCGGATCATCATCGATACGGCTCGCAGGAATGGTTTGAGCTGGGATGCAGTGATATCCTGTGAGGCCATCGGCAAGTACAAGATCCTGCCTGAAGCCTACGCAGGTTGCGCAAAATTCCTTCAGCTCGATCCTAGCGAATGCTTGATGGTCGCGTGCCACAACTTCGACCTCGATGCGGCCAAAGCTTCTGGGTATAAAACAGCCTTCGTGCGGCGTCCGAACGAGTGGGGTCTTGATGGACCACCAGACCCCGAGCCAAACCCGCAACACGACATCATTGTCGACACATTCCCTGAATTAGCCAAGGCACTAGATGTCGATCTTTAATAAGCTTCTGACATCTATTACCATCAGCTGTTTTCATGTCGGAAAGTAAGGACGAGAACATCCCGGTATCCAATCGTCCCAGGCTTAAACGGTTCAATCGCAGTCACGCCATGACGCACGCGTTCATCGTCCAAAAATACCGTGTCTAACGTGTCCGATAGAGTAAACGCATCTTGGGACTGGCTGGCATTATCATAGATTTCAGTGACACCACTTTTAATGTTTTGACGTTTTACCAAAACGACGCAAACCCAGTCTACGCCATCCCGGTGCATGCCTTCTGGTGTAGGTCTCCCGGCTTCCGCATTATTGGCTTCGATGCGAAATTGGTGCATTTCTGTGTGCCAGGGTGACGACCGACTGGAAACAGACGAGACCTGATCAAAAATACGTGCGCAAGTGCCTATCAAGTCACGCGTAACCTTATGTTCAACGACTGGGTCTAGCACCGGTTCGAACCAGCGCTCAAGATCTCCGTTAAGAATATTGTAGTCACGGCTCTGATAATGAGGCTGGTGAGCCTTCCTTGTAAAACCGTCTGGGCCAACACAAAAAGCAGCGAACCGGCGGCGGCGATAACGCCCACCATCGGCCATATATTGATCGAATCCGAGGTCATCCCAGCTCGCCGCAAAAGTCTCCCAATCCTTGCCCAAACCAATTACCTGAAGGCCCGCGGCCATTACACTCCCAGGGACAAAAGCATAGCCAGCGCGACGAATTTCTTCATCCACCCTTCTTAATTCAGGTGGCATTATGTGATTTTACCATTGCCAGAGAATGGAACGCCATCATGCTTAGACACAATTATAATTTTCCGGAGCTTTTTGAGTAAGCCAAAACTTACGACATATTTTATTGCATCGAAACTGAAACGATACTACCTGCAGACTATCAAAAATATAGTTCACCCACTAAGTGATAATTATATCGATCCAACTTGCGCTTAATTTTTGCCCAACAGTGCCTCACGAAACTTTCCCTTATTCCAGGAAGCATCTCGGGAACGATAGATTGACGGTGCTTTTGTCGGTGCAACCTTAACCAAGACGAAGGATGTTCCGTTGCCCTCCCGCAACATCTGAGCTGCTTCCCCTAGTTCAGACTCCTTCTTTACTGTCCGCACATTTGGGATTTGCCCGCCTTCCGCCATTTTCGCGATATCAACGCCGCGTCCTGTATGGCTTTCCTGCCAGCCAGTCTCGCCATAATGTTCATTATCAACGCAGATGATCGACAGGTTTGGCGGATTAAGCACACCGACAGTCGCCAGTGTACCAACATTCATCAAAAGCTCTCCGTCGCCCGTGACAACTATTACTTTTCGTTCGGGCTGAGCCAGTGCCAAACCAAGACCCATAGCGACCGCAGCACCCATTGCTCCTGAAAGCGTGAATGCCTGTGCGCTATCCGAACCAACAACACTCAATACATCATCCTTACTACCAGCAAGACCAGAAATGAATAACGCCTCACCCGGATCCCCGATGAGCGAAGATACAGCGTGGCGGCGTTCCAAGACACCTTTGGCAATTTCTTGATCCGGCCCTAATCGGAGACCTGGTTTCGATGGCATATTCCTTCTCCTATCCAGTCGCGAAAGCTTTGGCGCCAAGTAGTTTTTGCGTCAGCAAAACCGCTACAGATTCTTCCGATTGGTAAGCCATGGTGCAGGCAGCGCGGGCCGTTGGAATGACTTCGTCCTCACTTTCCACCCGTATGCAGGTAATGCCGGACGCCTCCATTACCGGCTGCGTTGCTTTACCCATTGCCATCTGCCATGCATTTCCTTCGCCAAAGTCACCGCGCATGCTAACAAAAGTGAGGAAAGGGAACCGCCCATGACTAACAAGCGAAAAGAAATTTACGCAGTTGCCGACCCCGCTTGATTGCATCAATAAAACACTTCGGGCGCCGCCTAGATGCGCTCCACATTGCAGGGCCACGCCTTCTTCCTCAGTTGTCACCGAGACGGAATGGACATCAGGGTCGGCGATCGAACGGTTTATCAACTCACGGTGTCCCGCATCAGGCACATATGAAAACTGAGTTACATCAAATTCATTTTTTAGCAGATCGTATAGTTCACCCTGCCAAACAGTTGCATCAGACATCTGGAAATCTCCATCATATTCCGATAAGCGATGTATAAGGGAAATCACGACCTAGCAAGAGGAAGAATAAATTGAATGAGAATGTATTCCGCGAAAGAGCGGAAAAAGAAGGTTACAAAGTTGATAAACCTAATAGCCTCTCACCGAATAAGCATAACGCGAAACACTCCCATCCGTTCGACGCCCAAGTCATGGTTCTGGAGGGTTCAATCACCATCGGCTGCTCAGGAGAGAGCACAACCTATGGGCCAGGCGACACCTGCAGCATGTTGTCTGAGACGCCCCACACCGAAACAGTTGGTGCGGACGGCGTCACTTTATTGGTTGCACGGCGTTGATGTCGCCACGACAACAATTCGACGTAAATTTGAATCAAAATAAATTTTGGGAGTGAACGAAATGGCGGGACCAAACGAGGAATTGAAGACAGCAGCCGCGGAGGTTGGTCTTAACAAACTCCAAGGCCGGCATTGGGAAGAATTACAGGCCGCGCTTAATATGAAAAAAAAGCATACGAGCGGCATGCCTGACAACCTCACAATCTGGGATGAGCCTGCTCATGTGTACCGTGCCAGCGATGAGGCCTAACCTATGAGCGACATTCACTACCTCACCATCGCCGAAGCTGGAAAACGGATTGCCAAGAAAGACCTCTCACCATCCGAGTATGTCGAAGCCCTGCTCAACCGTATCGAATTGATAAATCCAAAGTTAGACGCATTTCTCAGCATCTGTGGCGATCAAGCCCGTGCCGACGCGAAGTCGGTCGAAGCAGAAATAGCTTCCGGCGACTACAAAGGACCAATGCACGGTATTCCTTATGGGCTGAAGGATATTATCGACTACGCCGGCCTTAAAACTACGGCACATTCGAAACTCTTAAAAGACAACATCGCGAACACTGACGCGACGACCACAGCGAAACTAAAAGCCGCTGGCGGGATCTTCATGGGTAAACTTGCAACACACGAGTTTGCAATCGGCGGACCGTCGTTCGACTTGCCCTGGCCGCCAGCGCGTAATCCATGGAATACAGAACGGCATCCAGGCGGCTCTTCAAGTGGTTCTGGCGCCGCAGTCGCTGCGGGTCTGCTTCCGGGTGCGCTAGGCTCTGACACGGGCGGCTCGGTGCGCCATCCGGCATCGATGTGCAATCTGGCCGGAATCAAACCGACTTACGGACGGGTAAGCCGAGCGGGCGTCGTACCATTATCATTTAGTCTCGACAATGTCGGCCCACTTACCCGAACCGTCGAAGACAACGCCATAATGTTGACGGCCATATCCGGGCACGACCCTCGTGATCCTGCCAGCGCACGCGCAAAGGCAACCGATTTTACGATCGATCTTGATAAAGGGGTTAAAGGATTAAAGATCGGACTTGTAAGGCATTTTTATGACACTGACCTCAAAGCACAGGCAGAAATGGCAGCCTCAATTGATACGGCCGCAGAAACTTTGCGCAAACTCGGTGCAACTGTTGAAGAAATGGCAATGTCGCCACTATCCGAATACGCGGCTGTGAACCGGGTCATTTTGCTCTCCGAAGCTTTCGCCATTCACGAAAAATGGTTGCAAGAGCGCCCTGAGGACTACGCACATTTCACCCGAGAAAGACTTATGCCGGGTGCTTTTATAAGAGCCACGCAATACGTGCAGGCGATGCGGCACCGCGAGAAAATGAAACATGCATTCGAAAGTATTATGCGCACTTATGATTGTGTCTTAACCGCATCCAGCATGCAGGTTGCCTGTCAGATAGATGACGAACCAGAAGTTGAGCGCACCTACTCGCGTCAATCGCGCACGCCTTTCAATGTCATCGGCAACCCGGCACTAGTAGTACCAAGCGGATTCGATAATGAAGGAATGCCCCTATCCGTCCAGTTCGCGGGCCGCGCCTTTGACGAAGCAACGGTCTACCGTGTGGGTTACGCGTATGAACAGGCGACACGCTGTTTCGATAAGCATCCGCCCGTCGACTAATATCGAAAGAGGACAAAAATATGAAAATTGGTGTTTCCTTCCCAACAACGGAAGTTGGCAACGATCCCCTCATAATGCGTGATTTTGCGCAGGCCGCAGAGGACATGGGCTATGAATACCTCACTGCAATCGATCACGTGCTACAGGCGCGCGATCCAGCGGGTGACGACTTTCGGGCATATTACACGATCGATAACGCCTTTCATGAACCACTGATCCTTTTCAGTTATTTGGCTGCGGTCACCACGCGGATCGGCTTCGTAACAGCTATTCTTATTCTACCGCAGCGGCCAACAGTTTTGGTCGCCAAGCAAGCGGCCCAGTTGGATTTAATTTCAGGCGGGCGGTTGCGACTCGGTTGCGGTATTGGTTGGAATGACCTCGAATTCGACGCTATGGATCAAAACTTCAAAAATCGCGCAAGACGCATTTCTGAGCAATTCGATTTGATGAAGCGGTTATGGACGGAGGAAACGGTTACATTCGAAGGCGAATTCCACAAAATCGAAGAGGCTGGCATAAATCCACGGCCGTTGCAGCAACCCATACCGCTTTGGATCGGTGCCTTTGTTGATGCTGCTATTCAACGAGCTGGACGTATCGCAGATGGCTGGCTAGTCAATCCAAGGGTTGCCGCCGGTGCGGAAGCGGAGCCCCTTTTCGAACAATTCCGAAAAGGGGCTGAGGATGCTGGCCGCAATCCCAATGATCTCGGGATAGACGCGACGGTTTTGGCCGGCGATCGGGGGCCGCAGGCATGGGCCGCTGACGCCGATGCATGGAAATCCATGGGTGCCACGCACCTCACTTTCCGTACCATGGCAGCCGGCGTCGAATCTGTAGATGCCCATATTGAATCCATCCGCAAATTCAAGGAGGCATTCGGATAAGCGTATGTCTCATTTACTTATAGAATTTAATACTTTTACGATCTTGGGCCGGTGTAATCGCACCGGCGCCCTAGGTGTCGTTACTGCGACTGGTGAGATGGCGGTCGGCTCACGCGTGCCCTTCGTGGAGGACAATCTTGGTGCCGTTGCGACACAAGCGCTGACAGACCCAAGGCTTGGCACTGCGGGATTAGGACTTCTCAAAGAAGGTAAAAATTCTTCTGAGGTTCTAGACGCCTTGATAGGGCTCGATCCATATATTGAAGCTCGACAAGTGGGTATTGTCGACAGTAATGGCAATGCTGCAGCTCGCACAGGCGCAAATAACAGCGACTGGAAGGGCCACAAATGCGGAAACGGGTACGTTTCTATGGGCAATCGCCTAACCAGTAACATGGTCGTAGATGCCATGGCCGAAGTATTCGAAGCCACACCAGACATTGATCTCTGGGAGCGACTAATGCGCGCCATTGAAGCAGGCCGGGATGCCGGAGGGCAACACGGTGGACAACGGTCCGCGGCAATTTATATCTGCGAAGACTTGGGATACCCTTTGGTCGACCTGCGCGCTGACGATTATGACGAACCGGTAACCGAACTACGCCGGCTTTTTGATCTTTATGTCCCACGCATTCCCTACTACCGCAGGCGCGCAGCGGATCCAACGATTGGCCCGTTTAGCGAATGGCTGAGATTACAAGATCTTTAGTTAAAAAAATGCCGGGCACACCGTGCCCGGCATATTAGTAAAAACAGGGAGGTTTCACGTCTGGGAGACGCAGAGCTTCAAAAGCCCTCACCTGAAAGGGGGGTATCAGGCGGAAATGAACCAACGCTGCGTTTCAGCGGGTCCCTCTAGTAACTGGTCTTTTTCTCGCCACTTAACCACTGATAATTAGTCAAACCGGCCATGCATTAAATGCATGCCTACCTTAGGGGGCCTGCACCTTTTATCGAGCTCTATGTTTGTCAAAATTGAGCTTCTACAACCTTTCGAAGTAAAAACTCTCGAAACACTTCAATGCGTTTTGAATGGCGCATTTCTTCCGGATAGACAAAATAACATTGTGTTGGCGGGCTAGAAATTTCCGGCAATACCCGCACAAGATTGGATGTCTCTGGCACCATATAATCAGGCAAATTTGCTAGCCCCAACCCTTGTTGCACGGCCAGATACATACCGTAGAGATTATTTACTGTAAAAGTTGGACGTCGGGAAAGGCCGGGCTGGGCACCTACTTCTAACAGCCAATTGATTGTTGCTACCGGTAAAGGCTGCGCGTCTCCATAAACAATAAGGCGATGACGGTCCAAATCCTCTGGTATCTGCGGATATCCGAAGTCCTTGAGATAATCTCGCGCCCCATAAACATGAGTAGTCACGCGTAACAGCTGGCGCTGAATTAGATCCGGTTGACGCGGCGGAGCCATACGCAATGCTACGTCAGCTTCCCGCATCGTAAGGTCTAATTCGCCATCAGTGAGCCGCAAGCTGACCTCGATCTGAGGGTAAAGCTCAATAAATTCCTTAAGCCGAGGGGTTAACCAAGTTGACCCAAACGCGACTGTCGTCGTGATTTTAAGCGGCCCAGATGGCTGTTCTTGGCGCTCTGAAAGCTGTGCCTCCGCCATCGCCAACATATGGAAGACCTCATGGACAGTGCCATACAGCAATTCGCCCTGTTCAGTCAGCAAAAGACCTCGAGCATGGCGGTGAAACAGCGGGGTTCTTAGCGAATTTTCAAGCGCCAAAACCTGTCGGCTTACCGCAGATTGACTAAGGTTCAGTGCGTCGCCTGCACCCGTAAAGCTGCCTGCATCTGCTGCTGCATGAAAAACTCGTAGCTTGTCCCAGTCCATGGCCCCGCGCACCACCTTTGTACGGCGGCGCCCCTCAGCAAAGCTTTTCTAGAAACCGAACATATGATCGAAACTGAAACTGCCCGACCTGTTTACAACGCCATGATAACCAAAGAGTCGGCACGTGACGTCACGAATAACAACATAAGGCCGTTCACCGGCACGGCTACGCTCATCCTCACTAAAGGTTTCAAGGTAACGCCAATTAATTGACCCACCACATGGAATACTAATGGTCTTTAGAGCTACCTCTACACCGGCACCATCATAAAGGACCAAATGCGTATCCGAAGCGTCATGCCATAGCACGGATGCCGGATAAATTAAATGGCACATCGTATCGTCTGGCTGCGGGCCAAGACGCAAGAATAGCCGCGTACTCAAGCCAGGTGCAGGACCATTATAGCTTTGCGGTTCATTTCGATAGGTCATCACAGTATTGAAAATATGGGCGCCAAAACTGGTCTCGGCCGCATGCCCACTTTCTCGATCTTCATACCGGAACAAACCGTGCAACCAACCATCGGCGTCACCGCCATCTGCAAAATCATACATCAATTCCATATGCCCGTAGCTATCATCCAAATAGCCATTTACCAACGCATCAATGTCCACAAAACTCTCATGATTACGTGGCAGACATCCAAAGGAGTGGCGAGTAACCTCTTGACCCAAAAAATCATAGATAACCAACATGACGGGCATATTATTCTGGGCCTTCGACATTGGCGTCGGCAAAGCAACACTTTGGAATTTCTGCATGGGCAGAACCGGTGCTGGAAGGATATAGGATTTCCCCAACATTTTGCTAAGTTCGGCAATTTTTGGGTCTGTCACCAAGTCCACACGTTCGACATTAGGGTGCGAAATTCGAGAGCGACCGGCCTTTGTATTTAATATCTCATATCGCGGCCGAACAAAATGCTTCCCTGCTTGTATCTCGATTTGAGCTGGCCAAGATAACCCTGGCAATAACTCTTTCACGTCTAATGCATAAGAGCCGAAAGCCGGAATTTCGCGTTCAAGCCAAACAATACCGTCGCCTCCCATGCGATTCAGTCCAACAGCGCCCGCTGGTATTGGGCACGGATGGCTGTTCTGCACCCAAAGCACCACCGATTCCCCGTCAGCCGGTGCTGGCAAACCAGCATAAAGATCTGCGGGCCAAGCATTTGCATCGTGCGTACAGGATAGCGTATCGCTGTTGTCGCCATAAGTATCCAATGCGTACTTAACCACGTCGTGGCCCACGGCGTTAATTGCATGGATAAACAATTGCCCTTCGAACGCATTCAGTTCAAAACGCGCACGCACCTCTCGGCTGTCAATCACGACAGAGCCCACCCCGTCACTGAGTTCTTCACGCCACTCCGCAAGAATTTCGCCATCCGCACCAAACAGGCAGCACCAAAACCAGACGTCCTTCGCCCCATAACCAGCCCAGTAATTCACCGTTACAATACGTGTGTGATGCCCTCCGGCATCGCGGAAAAACGCGAAGTTTGTTGCGAAATTGATTGGTTCAAGATAGGAACGCGATGAGCTTATCATATCGTCATCGAGCCGCACCTCGTCCAGTGTAACAACTCTGATACCATCAGGCAGAAGGTGGGCAATATTATTAACTAACCGTTCCGCATCAAACGCCGCTACAAAAACCGTCTTCGCGCCAGAATTAGGCAAATCAGTAACCGGCTGCGCCTTATACTGAAATATATCATCGCCAATTTTTTCGACGTCTTGGACATAGACGCCAGCCAAATCTAATCCTAAGCAAGGGTAAATTTCACCAAAAGGCTTAGCGAAGCCAAGAGGGTCATATAACGCTACAGGCCCTTCTATTTCTCTAAGTAACAACTCAATCCGAACCGCGGACAACGGATGGCCAACAGCCTTAAAGAACGAGTACCCACCAGTGGTATTGCTGAAGGTTTCAATCGCAAGGGACATAGGACGAAGCAAATTCCAATCTATTTAGGACGCAAGGCCAAGGCGTTTAAAAACTTTTGAAACTTTATGCCGCCGTTCCTCACGTTTTACGTAACGTTCATTCGTGACCCAATTTAATTGGATCGCACGGCGCTCCCCTTCAAACGATTTATGGCCGTGCCACGCATTCGCTGAACACTTAAATGCCAGCAATGTACCCTCATCGGGTGGCACCTCAGCCTGAAAATCTTCTATATCGTCCGGTTTTCGGAATAAGCGCAGCCTACCGCCTGGATTTTCCCAAACTGGGTTCAAGTACAACAATACAGTGACAAGCTTCTCTCTAGAATCCGTATGAATTCTCCCATCACGGGCACGGCATCGCCCGCGCACAGTCACCATGGTTGGACGATCTTTTAGGTCAAGGTCAAATTTCTCGGAAAAAATTTCCGCAAACTCCACACTTCGCATGCTTTCAATCAACTCACCAAAGGTTGGCCCAAACTTAAGTGCCAATAGGGGAACGCTTCCTGGACCATCCATCTTTGGAAAATCTCGATGAACGGCGCTGAGATACGCATCACGCACTAGCCCCGGTGCAATTACATGATCGAAGGGGTCAGACTGGACAGGCGCGTTGCGCAGAACTGCTTTATCGATTACTGACATCTGTATTTTCGATGTTTTGGATTGTAATCAAGATAGGGTTCATTTTGCAATTCTGACAATGGGTTCACTTGACCTGCGTCGATCCGTCGCCGCTTAGACGAATGAAAATTTCGCGTGCAGCAAAAGTTGTTTGGTCGAGCCGAACCGGACTCCAATCCTCAAGGTCACCGGCAAACGTTCTAGTGTGACCAGCTTCACTCATTTCTCTATGAAAACGTTCAAACTTGCTGCCAGCTCCTCCCTCTAAAGGCAATATGTATACAGGTTTGCCGGTAAAACACGCCTCCGAGATCATGTTTATAGAGTCGGCAGATACCAAAAACGCGTCCGCTGCCTCCAAAAAGGCTTTATAGGGGTTTTCGCCCCCCCCATCCCAAAAATAGATACCTGGCTGCGACAGCATATCCCGAAGGATCATGAGATTTTCCTCGCTAGTCCGGCGCGATGCGGTTACCAACAATCCACATCCACTGGTAGCTTTTAAACGCAACAGATCATTGGCTATTTGCCGCGTAATATCCGCCGTCATGTGATATGTTTTATTTGTGCCACCGATTAACACTGCAACCAATGGTCGAGGCAGCGCCTCAAATTGACCCACCCATTTCTGACGCGCCGCCACCAAGGACGCATCCGTAATGTTGTGCATAGAGCCTAGCACCGTTATCACATTGGCACCACCGAACTCATCATGAGACTGCGCAACAATAACGTCAAATTGATGTGCAGCTGTTCTTGGATATTGAGCATGCACGATGGCGGTGCGACCTGCGTTTTTTCGTTTAATCCATATGGCAGGGCCGATGGCATGGCGCCCACAGCTAACAACGATCTCAGGCCAAGGTGCTGTAATGTCATCGCTACCATGCCCGGCCCCAGTAATACCAGAGGGCCAAATCCCCGCAGGCAGAAGCGACCACGGCGCAAGCGGAACTATAACCTTTTCAATCACATTACCACAAAACTCACGGGCAATCGCACTGGCTAAACCACGTGCTTGGTTGACCATCCCGGCCTTGCCGTCCGTCAGCGCCCAAATTGTTCCGGCTTTCATAAAGTCCCAAGCTGTCTAAATTTATTCCACCCGCACAAGATGCGCCTCCTTGCTCTTCCCTTCAATGGGGTAATATTATTG